>JAZSKI010000035.1:0-7959 GCA_045534775.1 Clostridia bacterium
ATCTTTCAGTGATATGGGTGTACCAGTATTTGTTGCAGATATGAAAGGAGATTTAGCTGGTTTATCAAAAGCAGGAGAAGCTAATGAAAGTGTTTCTAAACGAGTAGAAAAATACGATTTACAGTCTAAAGGATTTAGTTACAAAGGATAATGGGTATTGCTTCGATAAATATGATTATTACTACACAGAAAAAATAGTGGACAACTTCTATTATTATGAGTCTCACTTTTAACAGTATTTAATAAAATAGTTTGCCGATAATAAATATTTACATATCGGGCAGGAAAATCTGATATTCCTGCGGGTTTTAATGGATTTTGTTCAGAAAACAAGAACAGAAAATAGTAGGTCCTATTATTCACTGTTCACCACTCTTGACACGAGTAAAAATTATGTCGAATGCTGTATAATTATGTTGAAAGGTGTGAAAATATGAAGAAAACGATTTTAATACTTTCTATAGCCTTTGCTTTTATTTTAGCAATATGCGCATTTAATTATAAGTGGATATATTATCATTTTTATCCTTTTGACAGAATTACGGGAGAGTATGAAATTACTGTAAATGGTAAAGAAGTAAATACCATTGAAGAATATTATGAGTATGAAAATGGTGGTAAAATCAGGCTTGAAAATGATACTGAAAACTTTAAAATTAAAGCAGGTAAATATGGCCCATATAAAATTGGTTTTGTTATAAGTGATGAAAAACTACACGAATTAACAAAAGACGATAGGTTTATTGATTATGGAAATGTGGACTTGTTCATAATTTGTTTTGAAACAAATTGGTGGCATGTTTCGGAACTAGATATTGAAATTGACATTCGCAAAGAAAATGATGAATGGTTTGTCTGCTACGATGTTGAATATTCTGATGCGTTGGAAAATGATGAAGAATTAGGACAAAGAGTGTCAAAGAAAGTTCTGTTAAGTGAAGTTTCCAAATCAGATATATATGTTGGAATATAAAGCCTGAATGTCATTATGGTTTATTTTTACTTGTGTCAAGTCCATATAATTTAAAAGAATAGTTTGCCGATTTATAATATTTACATATACTATCGGGAACGAGAAAATCCAGTATTCTCGCGGGTTCTAAAGAACTTTGTTCAGAGAAAATCAGTGGAATTTTTATCGGAAATTTAGTAGGTCCTATTATTCACTGTTCTCCTGTCTTGACAAAATCATAAACTTTGGTATATAAGGGAGAAAAAAGCCTTCCCCTTGAGGGGAAGGTGGGTTGCGAAGCAACTCGGATGAGGTGGAAATGAAGCGAAAACTAATAATTCAAAATTAACAGGTAATGCAAAAGCTTTGAGAAAGAATATGACAAAAGAAGAAACACCTCACCACCGTCTGCGACGGAGCCTCCCCTCAAGGGGAAGCCTTTTGAAATCAAAAAATCTTGTCCCTGACTTTACAAAAGCATAAAATAAATTTGTTAAAGATGCATTCAACTAAATTTGTCCTGACGGGTAAGGGGAGTTTAATAAATTGAGCGAAGTTGAAAAAGATTACCCGGATGTAACAGAGCCTGTTGGTTACAAAGCAGAAAATAATAAACAGGTTTATCTTAATTCCCCGAATTTCAAACATTAGTTTGCGATAAAGGGAAACATAACAGTATAATTTCTGTTCGCTTAAGGCTATAATTGCTGAAAATAATTCATAAATTAAAACTAAAACGGAGGGAAGAAAAATGAGTATACCTGTACCGAAAAAATATATTGCGGATTTTGAACAGCTGGGGTTTGGAATGTTTGTGCATTGGGGGCTTTATTCTCAGCTTGGAAGGGGCGAGTGGACCTACTGCATACATAAAATGGATATGGGAGAATATAAGAAGCTAAAGGATACCTTTACGGCGGAGGATTTTGATGCGGAAAAAATGGTGCTTACGGCAAAGAAAGCAGGCTGCAAATATATAATTCTGACTACCCGTCACCACGAGGGCTTTTCCCTTTATGATACCTGCGGTCTTAATGATTTTGATGCACCGCACAGCCCGGCAGAACGCGACCTTATACGTGAGTATGTTGATGCGTGCCGCAAGCATGATATTGTGCCGTTTTTCTATCATACCACCCTGGATTGGTACAACGAGGATTTTGAAAATGATTTTGACAGCTATCTGGAATATTTGCGTAAAAGTGTTGAGATTTTGTGTAAAAACTACGGAAAAATCGGCGGTCTGTGGTTTGACGGGAACTGGTCAAAGCCAAATGCCGACTGGAAGGAAGACGAGCTTTACGCTACCATCAGAAAATATCAGCCCGAAGCGATGATTATAAACAATACGGGCTTGTCGCACCGGGGTGAAACGGGAAACCCCGAAATAGATTCCGTAACCTACGAGCAGGGCAGACCTTCTCCTATGAACAGAGAGGGAATGAGCAAATATATAGCCGCAGAGATGTGTCATACGGTGAACGACCATTGGGGAATAGGCGGTATGGATATTAACTATAAATCTCCATCACAGCTTATAGAGGCTCTTTGCCATTGCAGAAAGGTAGGAGCAAACTACCTTCTTAACATCGGACCCGAAGGGCAAGGTGCGGTAAACCCCTATCAGCAACAGCTTTTCGGACTAATCGGTACCTGGATGGAAAGCTTCGGCGAAGCCATATACAACGGCAGACCCTGCGGTGTAACCTGCGGCGGTAAAAACTTTATTCTGAAAAGCATAGAAGGAGATTGTCTGTATATATTCTCACATAATATGACATCATCAGGTGACAGTAATGTATCGGCAAGCGAGGGCTATGTAGGGTCCTTTGCCTTTGACAATGTGACCGATAAAATCAAATCGGTTACGTGGATGGACAACGGCGAGGAATTGAAATTTATGCAAAACGAGGATATGCTGTGTGTTAAATTCACACCCTACGAATACGGAAAATCTCTGACGGTAAGAGTGGCAAAGGCAGTTATTAAATAATAATCCGATTAAAAGAAAAGAAGTGAAATTATGCTGAAAACCCCGGCTTGGTTATATGAAGCTGAGAGGAATTCGGATGCAAATATCCTGCGTATCAAAGGAGAAATTGCTTGTTGCAAAGGGAAACCCCGATATACATCAGAATCTCATAGTAAGAGTCGGCGGCTTCTCGGAATATTTCTGCAGACTTCACCCTGCGCTGCAGCAGATGATAATAGACAGGAAAATACATAATTAAATGTAGGGAGAATGATAATATGAACGGAAAAACCAAAGCAATTACCTTCAGCTATGATGACGGAGTTACACAGGATATAAGATTAATAGAGCTTTTTGATAAATACGGAATGAAATGCACCTTTAATATTAATTCGGAGCTTTTGGGACTGGACGGTCATCTGGATTTTGGCGAAAAAAGAGTTTCTCATAAAAAGGTGAACAGAGAAGATGTGAGAGAACTTTATAAAAATCACGAGGTGGCGGTTCATACGCTGACTCACCCTAATTTAACCACTCTTGACGAGGCTGAAATCGTAAGGCAGGTGGAAACCGACAGACTTAACCTTTCCGAGTTGGTGGGCTACGAGGTAGTCGGAATGGCATATCCCTGCGGCGGTGTCAATAACGATGACCGTGTTGCGGAGATTATAAAAAATCAAACGGGAGTTAAATATTCGCGTACAATAACCTCAAACTACAGCTTCGACAGACAGAAAAATCTGTACAGATTTAATCCTACAGCCTACCACCGCTCAGATGGGTTTGATAAACTCTATGAGCTGGCTGAAATATTTTTCAAATCAGAAACGGACAGCCCGCAAATCTTCTATATCTGGGGACATTCCTATGAGTTTGATGTGGATGATGGCTGGAACAAAATGGAAGAATTTTTGAAAACCATAGCCTTTAAAGAAAAGGTTTTCTATGGAACCAATAAAGAAGTACTTTTATAAAAAATATGCCCGCCGATGTGATATTCACTCGACGGGCATATTTTTTACAGATTAAATTTGTCGTGAATGGCAACAACTGCCTTTTCGGCTTCCTTCTGGTCGATAAGAACGGATACCTTGATTTCAGAGGTTGAAATCATATGAATGTTTATGTTAGCTTCCGAGAGAGCCTCAAACATTGTAGCGGCAACCCCGGGGTTGTTAACCATACCTGCACCTACTATAGAAACCTTAGATACATCTGTTCTGGATTTAATTTTTTCAAAGCCGATATATTCTTTGTTTTCTTCCAAAATAGCAACTGCACAATCCAGGTTGTTTTCCGTTACCGTGAAGCTTATATCTTTAGTATCATTTCTGCCTATGGATTGAAGGATTATATCAACATTTATTTTATTTTTTGAAAGCAGTGAGAAGATTTTGAAAGCAGTACCGGGAGCATCCGGCAGACCTACTACTGAAATTCTCGCTACGTCATTATCTCTTGAAACACCTTTAATTAACATTTTTTCCACTTTGCATACCTCCTTAACGTATGTGCCTTCTACTTTTTTGAAGCTGGATTTTACAGCCATATTTACATTATATTTTTTTGCCATTTCAACAGACCTGTTATGAAGCACGTTAGCACCCAGGCTTGCAAGCTCAAGCATTTCATCATAAGAAACCTCGTCAAGCTTCTTGGCAGTTTTGACAATTCTGGGGTCAGAGGTGTAAACACCGTCAACATCAGTATAAATCTCACACAAATCTGCTTTAAGAGCCGCCGCAAGAGCAACCGCCGTTGTATCACTACCGCCTCTGCCAAGGGTTGTAATATCGTCATATTTGTTTATTCCCTGGAAGCCTGCAACGATTACGATTCTGTTTTTATCCAGCTCCATGTGGAGACGCTCACCCGTTATTTTATGTATTCTTGCATTGCTGTAATGAGAATCGGTATTCATACCAACCTGCCAGCCCGTAAGGGAAATTACGGGATAACCTAATTTTTCAATTGCCATCGCAAGAAGCGAAATGGTAATCTGTTCGCCCGTAGAAAGAAGCATATCCATCTCACGCTTTGATGCGTTAGGGTTGATTTCCTGTGCTTTTTCAATTAAATCATCAGTAGTATCACCCTGCGCAGATACTACAACAACTACCTGATTACCTTCTTTATAGGTATCAATAATTCTGTTTGCCACATTAAATAATTTTTCAGCATCAGCAACAGAACTGCCGCCGAATTTTTGTACTATTAAAGCCATATTACTCTCCATTTCCGCCTGAAAAGGCTAATTATTTTACTACCTTGATTTTGCTTATAATCACTATGCCCGACAGCTTTGAGCTAAGCTCAGAAGCTTTGTTTTCGGGAGTAATAAATGCAATTTCCTCACCCTCGCTAATAATAAGTGCGTTGGGGAATATGTTTAAAACCGCCTCTTTATCGGAGGATTTCGCACGGATAAACCATGCTTCGGTGTTTTCATTTATATCTTTCATATAATCAGCCTCAGCTGCCTCCCAGATTAAAGGATGCTTCTGACCGTTTGCCGCTATATCAATTATATCTGCCACAACGGCACTTGCTGTAGGCAGCTTGCCTGCACCTCTGCCGTAGAACATGGCATCGCCTATGGCGTTACCCTTAACCATAATGGCATTGAACACATCATCAACACCTGCAAGGGGATGGTCCTTGGGAATAAGCATGGGACTTACAAAAACAGTCACCTTGCCGTCTTCAATACTGCTGTAACCGATAAGCTTTATTACATAACCTAATTTATCGGCATAAGCCACATCGGTAAGGGTAAGCTTGCTGATACCTTCAGTTGCGATTTTTTCGCAATCCACCTGCTTGCCGTAGGCAAGAGAGGAAAGAATAGCAATTTTTCTGCAGGCATCAATACCTTCAACATCGGCAGTAGGGTCAGCCTCGGCGTAGCCGTTTGCCTGAGCCCCTTTGAGTGCCACATCAAAATCCTTGCCTTCCTTAACCATCTGAGTAAGTATATAGTTGGTAGTGCCGTTTAAAATACCCATAATCTCGGTGATTTCATTTGCCGCAAGACATTGGCGAAGAGGCCTTATAATAGGAATACCGCCACCTACGCTGGCTTCAAACAAATAACAAACACCCTTTTCAGCGGCTATTTTAAGAAGCTCGCTACCGTGGGTTGCCACCAGCTCTTTGTTGGAGGTAACAACACTTTTACCCGCAAGAAGGGCACTTTTTGTAAAATTATATGCGGGATTGACACCGCCTATAACCTCTGCTACAATATCAACCTCATCATCAGCTAATATCTTTTCAAAATCCCTGGTAAACAAATTTTTCTCGGGATGGTCGTCAAAATCTCTTATATCAAGGATATATTTGACATCAATTTCTCTGCCGCACCGTCTGGTGATGCTTTCGGTATTGGTTCTTATAACCTCATAAACCCCCGAACCTACAACGCCGTAACCGAGAATGGCTATTTTAGACATTTTTCTTCCTCCGTTTCTTATGCTTTGGACACTATATCCACTTTTTTAATTCCACTGATTTCCCTGAGCTGTTCTATCATACTGCGCACATCACCGCTGTACCTGAAGGAAATGGTAATGTTGGCAAGCTTGTTAATGGGAATGTTTTGGTTGATTGTCAAAATATTAGCACCCCTCTCAGCCAAAGCACCCAGCACAGCCGATAAAACCCCCTGTCTGTCATTAACAATGAAAAACAGCGTATATATTCTGTCATCGGACATTTCAAAAAAAGGAAAAACATAGTCGCGGTATTTATAAAACGCCGTTCGGCTTATGCCAACAGCTTCCACCGCTTTGTTGATGGTACTGCAGGTTCCGTCAGCCAAAAGCTTCTTTGCTTCAAGCACCTTTAAAACCACCTTGGGAAGAATTACGGAATCCACTAAAAGCAAGTTGTTATCGGACTGCACAGACATCACCCTCCTTTTTCCGATGTTCGCATACCGAGTACAAAAGTACTCATAATAAGCATATTACCACATTTTAAAAGAAAAATCAATAGAAATTTGATAATTTTTTATTTTTTTATTGAAAATATATAAAAAAAATAAAGTTTTCTATGGGTTATTGTGAATAATTAATATGATTGCACTATTGATAATCTGAGAAATTTGTGGTAGAATAGATTTAACGCAGGCTAAATCTATTCTACTAAGTTTGCCCTAACCTTACAAAATCATAAACTTTGATATGTAAGGGAAAAAAGCCTTCCCCTTGAGGGGAAGGTGGGTTGCGAAGCAACTCGGATGAGGTGAAAATGAGGTAACTATTGCTTACAATATACACCTCACCACCGTCTGCGACGGAGCCTCCCCTCAAGGGGAAGCCTTTAAGAGAAACAAAAAATTTTGCCCCTGACTTGAATGGAAATTATATATAAAAAGCACAGGTAAAGAGATGATTGGTCTAAAAGATTTAAGCAATGAAAATGATTTTACGGACTGGGGTAATCAGGTTTTAGAATTATGTTCTTATCCGGGACATGCCGAGTATTATATGAACGATCCTGATAGTTACTTTAATCGTTTGCCTGAAGAAGATAATATGATTGACTATTTATATATCACTCCCGAAGGGGAAAAGAGTTATAGTGCATTTACTGCTGATGAAGCGTTTGAAAGATATAATATTCGTATTATAAAATGGGAATATTCAAAACAGATAGAAAACACTTATAGGTAAAAGAATAGAAGATACAAAATTATTTCGAAAATAAGAAAAGAGGGAATACAGTGAGCAATCTGGTTGCAAAAGAATATAAATGCTTTGAAGATATAAAGCATATAAAAGAAGATGGAACAGAATATTGGTTTGCAAGAGAGTTGGCTACTGTTTTAGATTATAACAAATGGGAAAATTTTCATAAGGTTATAAGGCGTGCAATGATTGCTTGTGAAAATAGTGGACACGACATTACATGCGATTTTCCCGAGGTCAGGAAAATCGTAAAAGCAGGTGCAACTGAAAAGCCGGTTTTAGATTATGAACTTACAAGATATGCTTGTTATTTAATTGTTCAGAACGGAGATCCGAGAAAAGAA
>JAZSKI010000020.1:0-34597 GCA_045534775.1 Clostridia bacterium
GATGCCAACGTAGCGGCACTTGCTGAATATTATGCGGCAAACCGCGAAATGGAAGCCTTTGTAGCAATAACCTTAGGCACAGGTGTAGGCGGCGGCGTTATTTTAAACGGCAGAATTCATACAGGTGCAGACGGTGCGGCAGGGGAGCTGGGTCATATAGTACTTGTAAGAAACGGCGAAAAGTGTACCTGCGGCAGAAAAGGGTGCCTTGAAGCCTATGCTTCAGCTACGGCGCTTATCAGACAGACGAAGGTCGCAATGGCTGAAAACCCCGATTCTCTTATGAATGTGGAAACAGGCGGAGATTTAAACAAGGTTAGCGGCAAAACAGCCTTTGTTGCGGCAAAAAAAGGCGATGCGGCGGCACTTGAGGTAGTAAATAATTATATAGAATATGTCGCGGAAGGCGTTTGTGATGTTATTAATATATTCCGACCTGAAATGGTAGTAATAGGCGGCGGAATATGTAAGGAAGGCGATTACCTTCTCAGTCCCGTAAAAGAATTCTGTAAAATCAACAGCTATGGCGGCAGTAAGGATTTTTCAACCGAAATTGCCATTGCACAGCTTGGTAACGATGCCGGTATAATAGGTGCCGCGTTGCTTGGAAAATAAGAAAGGAAACGAAAATATATGAATATAACCGAATGTACAAACAAGCTAAAAAAAATCACAAAGGTGCATTTGGATGAATCTATGAAATTGCATACCACCTTTAAAATAGGCGGTATGGCAGATGTCTTTGTAATGCCGCAGTCGGAAAAGGAGCTTATGGAAATAACAGAGCTTTGCAGGGCTGAAAACGTGCCTTATATGATAATAGGTAACGGCTCTAATCTTCTGGTATCTGATAACGGCATTGAAGGCGTTGTAATTTCAACGGAAGGCTTAAAGGATTTATATATTGAAAATGAAATATATTTATATTCGGCGGCGGGGAATATGCTTTCAAAAACTGCAAATTTTGCGGCTGAAAGCTCGCTGAGCGGATTGGAATTTGCGTCGGGAATACCGGGAACCTGCGGCGGCGGTGTCTTTATGAATGCAGGAGCCTATGACGGCGAGCTTGCTGACAGTATAGTATCGGTCAGAGTGCTTGCAGACGGTGAGATTAAGGAAATTCTGCCTAAGGAATGCAATTTTGGTTACAGAAGCAGTATTTTCCAGCATAATAATTGGGTAATTTTAGGTGCGAAATTTAAACTTAAAAAAGGGAATAAAGAGGAAATAAAAGCCAAAGCGGCAGAGCTTAACAGCCGCCGCCGCGAAAAACAGCCTCTTGAATATCCGAGTGCAGGCAGTACATTTAAACGTCCCGAAGGGTATTTTGCAGGAAAGCTTATTGAGGATGCAGGTCTGAGGGGCTTTTGCATCGGCGATGCACAGGTTTCCGAAAAACATTGCGGATTTGTTATAAACCGCGGCAATGCAACTGCGAAGGATGTAATTATGCTGACGGAGCATATTAAAAAAACCGTTCGGGAAAAATTCGGCGTAGAATTGGAAGAAGAAATAAAAATAACCGGTAAAGCAGAGGAATAAGATATATGAAATTTGTAATTATCACAGGAATGTCGGGCGCAGGCAAAAGCAGTACCATGAAGGTTATGGAGGATATAGGTTATTATTGCGTTGATAATATGCCTCCGGTACTTCTGTCGCCTTTTGCGGAGGTATGCAGTCAGTCTATGGGTAAAATCAAGAAGGTGGCAATGGTAATTGACCTTCGCGGCGGTGATTTGTTTAATCAGCTTTTTGAATCCCTGGATGAACTGAAAAAGAAAAACATAGAATATCAGATAGTATTTCTTGATGCTACTGACCAAAGCCTTGTTAAAAGATATAAACAGACCAGGCGAAGCCATCCTTTAGCACCGGGCGAAGCCATAACCGAAGGTATCACCAAAGAAAGAACCCTTTTATCTGATGTCCGCGAAAGGGCAGATTATATAATAGATACAACATCTCTTTCAACCTCACAGCTGAAGGATGAGATGATGTCTATTTTCCTGAAGGGTAAAAGCTTTAAGGGAATAGTGATTAATATAATTTCCTTTGGATTTAAGTACGGTATTCCTATGGACGTGGATTTGGTATTTGATGTAAGATTTCTGCCTAACCCTTATTATGTGGAGACCCTTAAGGGTAAAACGGGTATGAATAAAGAGGTAAGAGACTACGTCAACAGCTTCTCGGAAACAAAGGAATTTGAAACTAAACTTTTTGATATGATGGATTTTCTGATACCCCATTACATAGAGGAAGGGAAAAATCAGCTTATAGTAGCTATAGGCTGTACAGGAGGTAAACACAGAAGTGTTACCATAGCCGAAAGTCTGACGAAGCATTTGCAGGAAAAAAAGTACAGAACGGCAGTTTCTCACAGGGATTACAGACGCGAAAAATAATCGGAGGATAAAGTGAAAAGATTTTTTACTGAATTAAAAGACGGAATTATAGTTGCCGGGGGCGAGGAAGCACACCATATTATCCACGTTATGCGAATGAAAGCAGGCGACAGATTTATTGCCTGCATAGGCGACGAACGTGAGTTTTTAGCTGAAATTAACGGTATTAGCAAGGATACGGTAACGGCGAAAATTGTTGAAGCAAGGGTGTCGGTTTCTGAATCCGAGGTAAAAGTGACGATTTTTCAGGGGCTTCCGAAGGGTGATAAGTTAGAGCTTATAATTCAAAAGGCAGTAGAACTGGGAGCGTATGAAATAGTACCGGTAACTGCCAAAAGGTCTGTTGTTAAAATTGAAGAGAAAAAAGTAAAAGCTAAATGTGAGAGATGGAACAAAATTTCCGCTTCGGCGGCAAAGCAATCAGGCAGGGGGATAATTCCTGAGGTATCAGCGCCTGTCAGCGTAAGCAAGGCGGCAGAGCTGATGAGGAGCTTTGACCTTGCCATAGTAGCTTATGAAATGGAAGAAGAAACAACCTTGAAAAAGGTTCTTAAATCCCATAAAACCGCAAAAAGCATAGGTGTTTTTATCGGCCCTGAAGGCGGAATAGATGAAACAGAATTTGAGCTTTTGAAACAATCGGGAGCAGTATCCGTCACCTTGGGAGAAAGGATACTTCGTACAGAAACAGCACCTCTTGCGGTGCTTTCCATGATAACGTACGAGTTTGAGGAGGAATAAAATGCTGTATGATGAATTGAAAGCCATAAGAGCAAAAGGGGCAATACCTTTTCACATGCCCGGCTCAAAGGGTGGAGATGCCATTGAAGCAGAATATAAAAAGAATATTTTTGACTTGGATTATACTGAACTTAAAGAGACGGATAATCTGGCAAAACCTGAAGGCATTTTGAAAAAAGCACAGAAAAATGCCGCTGAAATCTACGGCGCAAAAGAATCCTTTTTTCTTGTAAACGGTAGTAGCGGCGGAATTATGGCGGCAATACATTATCTGTCACAGTACACTAAAAAGATAATTTTTGCAAGGGATTGTCATATAAGTGTATTAAATGCCATCAGGCTTTTTGATATAACGCCTGTTTTCACAATACCGCCTTATATTGATGAATGGGGAATTGCGGGTCCTGTTGATATTGAGAGGCTTAAAAGACAGCTTGATAAACATAAAGATGCAAAGGCGGTATTTATAACTTCGCCCAATTATTATGGCATTTCATCGGATTTAGAGGCGATTTACCGAATTTGCCAGAGAAGAGGAGTACTGCTTCTTGTTGATGCGGCACACGGTGCTCATTTTAATTTTTCTGAAAATTTACCGACTTCGGCATCCCGTTGCTCGGATATTTCAATTATGAGTATTCATAAAACAATGCCTGCGCCAAGTCAGGCGGCGATTATGAATATTTCAAGAAGAATTGACGGCAAAGAAATGAAAAAAAGTATTAATATGTTTCAGACAACCAGCCCGTCATATATAACTATGGCGTATATTGACTATGCAATAAATTATATGTATAAAAACGGTGAGGAAATTTATTCGAAGCTGAAAAAATATGCTGATGATTTTGAAAACACCTTCGGAGAAAATGTTTTGGCATATCCGGGTAAGGATTTTACGAGAATGGTGTTTCGCGGCGGTAAAGAATTAGGCGATTTTTTAGAAGAGAATTATAACATAGCGTTGGAGATGACTGATGTTTTCAATGTAGTTGCAATAGCAGGTCACGGTAACAGCGATGAACATTTTAAGGCTTTGAAGGACGGCTTGACAAATTATTATGTCGGACATAAAAAATTATTGAAATATCCTGACAAATACGAGCCTCTGACTGTACCTATGTATATTGAACACATTGAAGGGAAAAAGGGATATATGAAGATTGACTGGGCAGAAGGCTATGTGGCGGCAGAAATGGTAGCGGCTTATCCGCCGGGTATACCGCTTCTGCTTGAAGGAGAAGTAATAAGCAAGAAAAAAATAAAACAGATAAATGATTTGCTGAGAAAAGGTCACGATATGATAGGTGTATCGGACGGAATGTATTTGTATGTTTATCATAGTGCAAAGGATAATCTGGAAAATTGAATACAAATTCATAAATCAAGCCAAAATAGGTTTGAGGTGATTTTATGAAACTTGGATTATTAACTGTAGCAACCTATGACAAATCTTTAGAGGAAACGGCAAAATATGTCAGCAGTCTCGGCATTCAGGCACTTGAAATCGGTACGGGCGGTTGCCCGGGAAATACCCATTTAAACCCTGACGATTATCTGGGGAACCCTGATAAAATCAAACAGCTTCTTGATATGCTGAAAAGCTGTAGCCTTGAGATAGCGGCACTCAGCTGTCACGGAAATGCCGTACATCCGGATAAGAAAATTGCGGATATGTACCACCGGGATTTTGAAAAAACCATTCTCCTTGCGGAGCAGATGGGTATAGATACCGTTGTAACCTTTTCAGGCTGTCCCGGCGGAAGCGAGGAGGATAAAACGCCAAACTGGGTAACCTGCCCGTGGCCTGAGGATTTTACGGAAATTCTTGATTATCAATGGAATCGGGTATTAATACCCTATTGGAAAAAGGCGGCAGAATTTACAGCCTCACACGGCGTGAAGAAAATTGCCCTTGAAATGCATCCGGGCTTTTGCGTGTATAATCCTGAAACCTGTATGAGACTTCGTCAGGCGGTAGGGGATATAATAGGAGCAAACCTTGACCCAAGCCATTTATTCTGGCAGGGAATTGACCCTGTAGCGGCAATCAGATACTTAGGGCGGGCTATTTATCATTTTCACGCAAAGGATACGAAAATTGACCCTATAAACAGCGGCGTAAACGGTGTGCTTGATACAAAACACTACGGCGATGAAATTAATCGCAGTTGGATATTCCGTACGGTGGGCTATGGCCACGACCAGCAGATATGGAAGGATATAATAAGCAGTCTCAGGATGGTAGGCTATGACGGCGTCATTAGTATAGAACACGAGGACAGTCTTATGACAGGCGACGAAGGTCTGAAAAAAGCCATTGAATTTTTGAAGGATGTCATAATTTTTGAAGAAAAAGGGGATATGTGGTGGGCGTGAAGAAAAAATGCGGGCTTGCCATTATAGGCTTCGGTGGTATGGGAGCATACCACGCTGATGAGATTATCCCTGAAGATATAATAGATATAATCGGTGCTTATGATATTGATGAAAGCCGTAAAAAAGCTATAATTTCGAGAAATTTAAAGGCATACGGAAACCCTGAAGAATTACTAAGCGACGAGTCGGTAGATATTGTCCTTATTGCAACGCCGAATAATTTCCATAAAGATTATTCAATAGCCGCCTTAAAAAAGGGTAAAACGGTAATTTGCGAAAAACCCGTTACTATGGATAGCTGTGAGCTTAAGGAAATAATAGAGGTAGCAAAAAAAGAGAATAAAATTTTCACCGTTCACCAGAACCGCCGTATGGATAAGGATTATCTGATGGTGAAAAAAGCCCTTGAGGATGCTCTTTTAGGAGAGGTCTTTTCCATAGAATCCCGTGTTCAGGGAGCAAGAGGAGTCCCCGAAGGCTGGAGACAGTATAAAGAAACGGGCGGTGGTATGATGTTGGATTGGGGCGTTCATCTTATTGACCAGATAATGATGATGATACCCGAAAGGGTGGTATCGGTATATGCTAAGATGTACAGCATAAAATATCCTGAGGTTGATGATAATTTCAAACTCATCTTTACTTTTGAAAGCGGAAAAACGGCACACGTTGAGGTAGGAACTTGTAATTTTATTGCAATGCCCAGATGGTATGTAACAGGAGACAGCGGCACACTTCTGATTGAAGACTGGAGCTGCAGGGGCAGGGTTGTAAGAGCGATAGCTACGCAGGAGGAATGGGAGGAAGAAATAGTCTATACAAAAGCGGGACCCACCAAAACTATGGCACCGAGACGAAAGGAAACCACCAAAGAAATAACTCTCAAAGAGCCTGAAACGGATTACAGCGAAACCTACAGAGCATTGGTAGCCGCAAAGGAAGGGAAAGGCGCACCGCTTGTAGATGCCATTGAAACCCTCCGCGTTATGCAGGTTATGGAAGCGGCATTTAAATCGTGGGATACGGGTGAAGTGGTGAAAACAGAGATATAATGTCGAAATTTTTGTTTTAAAAGCTTTGCTTTTCTATTGACAACAGGAAAGCATTGTGATATTATATATTTGAACTTAATATTCATACAATGTGTCTGCTATGTTGTTTAGATGTGGTGGGTGAAAAGGGAATCGGGTTAGAACCCCGAACGATTACTGTCGCTGTATGTGCTGAAATCTTGTATCAAGGACGAAAGTCGGTCATTGAGAAACTGAGAAGGCGTGATGCAAGGTGCGAGACCAATGTCTTATATGGTACGAGTCAGAAGACCTGCATTGATGTTACCGTAGGTAACATTCCATTCTTTGGATATGTCAAACACAGAAACACTCAGCTGTGGCAATTAAAATTGCCGCAGTTTTTTTGCGGCAAAAGAAAGGATGTTTTGTTATGTACAAGAAAATTGTAGCTCTGTTTTTAAGCCTGATAGCAGCAGTAACTGCGCAGGCGGCAACGGTAACTGTGCCAATTAATGCACAGGTTGAGGTAGGTCTTGTGGGGACGGCGTATGTGCCTTATGATATAGCCGAGATAGCGGATAGCAGTCAAAACGGCGATTCAACCACCTATACCTACGCCTTAGAGGAAGGGAAATCCTATAATTATCGCGTAAAGGGCGAGGAATATGTAACATATTCGGGATTTCTCACAGACAGTGAGGATATAACCGTAACGGAAGAACAGCTGAAACCCGAGGGTAAGACAAAAACAACCGCCGAAGAGGATGTTACCTTAAACGGCGGATATAACGTAGGGGATATTTATCTTAATATCAACCCTCAGGGTCACTTGAAATTAGCAAATGCGGGTGATACCTATCAGATAATACCCCTCAGAAATCATCAGATTATTGAATCTATGACAGGCAGTAAATTTGTAAAACCTGATTTTCATTATACAGTAACGGATGAAAATGTTATTTCAATAGATGAAAACGGACTTATAACTGCCTTAAACGAAGGTGAAACCGTTGTACAGGTTACCTATGATGCAATTACCGCAAAGGACGTTATGGGCGAAGGCTTTTTTGGTGCTTTGTGGCAGGAAAACATCGGCGTTTTTGTTGTAACGGTAGGTGATTGCGGTAATATCACAATGAATACCACCTTAAATAAAGGGCTGAACTCGTCTGAACTAAAGCTATCGGGCGAAAACATTGATGCGGAGCACGACGTAATTTATTTTACGGGCGATACGGGCGAATACACCTTTACACCCGATGCAGATGGCGTATTTGCGGCGACACAGCAAAATCTCAGCTTCACCGAGATTTTGAAAAATGCTGATGGTAGCTTCACAGTTCCCCTTGAAAACGGCAGAAACATCATAAAAGCCGTAAAAGGCGAAGCGAAAGCCTATCAGATAATAACCGCTAAAAAGGTTGACATAACAGTAAATAACGGCGAAGCCGTACAAAAGGGTGACAGGGTTGAAATCGTATTTAACCGCCTTTATCATCCTGCAGGCAAGCTGACGGGAATTTATAATATGACGGCAATCCCTGTATATATGAAAAATTCCGCCTATAGTGACAGGCTTATAGGAAGCGTACCTGCACAGGTAAATTTTGCAAGCAACGCCGATACCCAAAAAATATGCAATTTTATAGAAGAAACAAGCGGAATGTGGGGAGAGGTAAACTACAGCATCGCAGGAGATTTTACAGTACCTTTAGATTACGATAAAGATGTCCTGACCCTGTCGCAGGGTGTGATTTATATTACGGGCTGGGGAGATTCCTACGGGAATCACAGAAATATCACCCTGGAAAACGGAAAAGCACCTAACTTCAATTCGGATGTTAAAAATGCAAAATTATGTAAACTTCCCGACATAGAAATTCCCATTAAGGCGACAGATGCGTTAATAAGCGGAATTACTGCCGATTACAGCAGAGCAAAAACCATGTATTATGAGGGCGAAGCCTTTGACTGTGAAAACCTTATTATAACGGCGTGTTATGAGGATGGAGTAACACAGCAGGCAACAGATTATGAAATATCACCGGCGGTTTTGAGGGAAACAGATACGGCAGTAACAGTAACCTACAGAGGCGTAACAACACAAATTCCCGTTACGGTGATACCTTTAGCCGTAACTGCTGTAAGTGTTACAAAACAGCCCGACAAGGTAAACTATAGAGAGGGAGAAACCTTTAATCCTACGGGAATGGAGGTTACAGCGACATATAATGACGGCATCAGTCGCATTATAACGGAATATACCTATTCACCTAACAGAATTCTGCAGTCAGGGGACAGCGAGATAACAATTACGTATAGCGGCGGCAACGTGCCTGCTGTGACTGTTCCTATAACCGTAACAGCAGGAAGTATAGGTGACAGCGGTACAGCAAACAATAATATTACGGTATATTTTACTCTTTACGGTGACAGTAAGCATGGTGACAGTGCGGTTAAACATACAATGAAATCGGGCAATTTAACACTTTGGCTGACAAAAACCGCTGTTTCCGTACCAAAAAATTCAACAGTAGCTTATGCGGCGGAAAAGGCACTTTCCATTGCGGGTATTCCTTATTCAAATTCCACAGGTGATTATTTTGAAAGAATAAAAAATCTGAGCGCTTTTGATAACGGTGCAATGTCGGGATGGATGTACACCTTGAACGGAAATTATCCGGATGTGGGGATTTCAGGTGCTACCTTAAAAAACGGTGATAAAATAGTTTTCCACTATACAGACGATTTTAATGCGGAATATACAGAGGTCGTATCAGGCAGTGGTGGGAATTATACTGCAAAAACCGATAAAAAGGAAATAGACGCCCTCTTAACGGAAAAATATCTTCTTGAAACCGTAAAATCTCCCGAAATAGCTATGACTGGCGGCGAATGGACGGTTATAGGGTTGGCACGTGGCGGCGAGCTTACAGAAAAAGAATATTTTGAAAAATATCTTGAAAATGCAGGAAACAGATTAAAAGAATGTGACGGGGTATTACACGACAGAAAGCATACGGAATATTCAAGAGTTATCCTTGCATTGACGGCACTGGGAGAAAATCCCGAAGCTTTTTGCGGCTATAATATAGTTGAATATTTAGAGGATTATGATGCGACGACAGCTCAGGGGATAAACGGTGCAATATGGGCGCTTCTGGCACTTGACAGCGGCGATTATGAGACAGCAGAAGGACTGCGTGACAAATATGTAAACTTCTTATTGGAAAATCAGCTTGAAAGCGGCGGATTTCCAATAACACCTTCCTTAAAGACTGAGGATATTGATGTTACGGCTATGGCGATTTCTGCCCTTGCTGAATATGGGGAAGCGGCTGATGCGGTTCAAAAAGCGTTGACCTTCCTGGAATCAAAGGAAAACAGCTTTAAATCAGCTGAAAACTATGCACAGACCTTGGTTGCCATGACGGCACTCAGGGTTGAGAGAAATGACAGTCGATATGAAAATTTATTAAATAAACTAAAAGAGTTCCAAAACACGGACGGAAGCTACAAGCATTTAAAAACCGAAAAAACTTCAAGTCTTATGGCAACCGAGCAGGTATTTTATGCTATGGCGGCAGTAAAACGACTGGAAGAAAACAAAACGTGGATTTTCGATATGTCAGATGTGGAGAAGAAAACGCAGAATATGCCGAAATTCGGTTTAATCGGTAAGCATAAAGACATTAAAGAAAAGAAAACCAAAGTAATCGGAAAGACCTTTGGTGATATAAAAGACAGCAAGGTAAAAGAAAAAATCGAGGCTTTGGCAAGCAGAGAAATTATCAACGGAAAAAACGATACGGTCTTTGACCCAAATGGTAAGGTAACACGAGCAGAATTTGCGGCTATGGTAGTGCGGGCTCTCGGGCTTGAACGCGATGTCGCCGGCGTTTTTGATGATGTAACGGAAGACAGCTGGTATTTTAAAAGCGTAAATACAGCGGTATTTTACGGTATCGTAAAGGGAATATCCGACAGGGAGTTCAACCCTGAAGGCACAATAACCCGTCAGGAAGCGGCTGTTATGTCAGCAAGGGCAGCAAAGCTCTGCGGTCATAATACAGAGCTTAGTGCGGCGGCCGTACGTGATATTTTGGCGGCGTTTACTGACTATACGGGAGTTGCCGAATGGGCGAAGGAAGCTATGGCATTTTGTTTTAACACTAAAATTAAAGATGACAGCGAGATGGAAATTTTACCGCAGACAGCGGTAACAAGAGAAGAAATTGCCGATATGCTGTACAATTTAATGGAAAAATCAAACCTGCTTCAAGAGGTGGTATAGGATTGAAAATTAAAATAATTATCTTTGCAATAGCGGTATTAATGCTGTCAGGTTGCGGCGTGAGAAAAGAGGCTGAGGAGTTTTTTGAAGCTCCCCGGCATACGTTGGTTTCTGAAACCGACGAAGCAATTAAAGTGACGGTAACGCCTATGCCCACGCCCACACCCACGCCCATACCTACGGCACTAACCGAGCTTAAAGAGGAAGTAAAGGAGACTGCACAGGTACAGGAGAAAATTGAAGCAACCCCCGAATTGGCGGAACCTGAAAAAACGGCAGACGAGGAAAAAACACAGATCTGCAGTCTGCTGATAAAATGCGACAGCGTTTTTGCAAGCCCCGATTTGGTTCCTACCGAAAAAATCAGCGTAATTCCGCCTGACGGGATTCTTTATTCCGCACAAAAGGTAGAATTTAATGAAGGAGAAAGCGTTTTCAACGTCCTTCTGCGTGAAATGAAAAGAAACAAAATCCACTTTGAGTTTACCAATACCCCGGTTTTCCAAACGGCGTACATTGAAGGGATAGGGAATTTGTATGAGTTCGATTGCGGCGATTTATCGGGATGGATGTACAAGGTGAACGGTGAGTTTCCAAACTACGGCTGTTCCAATTATAGCCTCAAGGACGGCGATGCTGTAGAGTGGCTGTATACCTGCAGCTTTGGTGATGATATAGGTGGTTATAACGACCTGTCGGAGGAGAGATAATGAAAGAATTTAAAACATTTCATCCCATTGTAAGCTTTGTATATTTTGCTTTTGTCATAGCCTTTACAATGATATATATGCATCCGCTGTGCCTCATAATTTCCGTTATATGCGGATTTGTGTTCCGGCTCATGATGACGGGCAAAGCGGCGGTAAGGTTTTTTTTCTCGGCACTGTTGCCGCTAATGCTGGTATCGGCAATAATCAATCCTTTATTTAACCATGAAGGGATAACAATATTGGCATATTTTCCCAATGGAAATCCGTTGACACTTCAATCGGCGGTTTACGGCGTAGCATCGGCAATGATGCTCTGCGGCAGTATTTTATGGTTTTTCTGTTTTAGCGAAATTATGACCAGAGATAAAATTCTTTATCTGTCAGGGAGGCTTGCACCGTCACTTGCTTTGCTTTTTTCTATGATACTGAGGTTTGTACCGGAGTTTAAAGAGCAGATTAAAAAAGTGGCGGCGGCGCAGAAAATGCTGGGTGAAGAAAAAGGAAAAATCAGACAAGGACTGAAAATCCTGTCGGTTATGGTATCCTATACCCTTGAAAATGCCGTCACAACAGCCGAAAGTATGAAAAGTCGGGGTTACGGCAAAGGAAAAAGGAGTTGTTTTTCCGATTTTAAATTCACACCTCGTGACGGTGTGTTGCTTATTATAACGGGGATTTTAGCCCTATGGGTAATAGCAGCTGAAATAAGGTTTGATTATTTCCCGGATACTGTATCGAAAACAATGCGGTTTGACGGATTTTTAGCTTATTTTATCCTATTTGCGCTACCGATAATAATTGAAATTCAAGAGGAAATACGATGGAAATTATTAAAATACAAAATCTGAAATTCAGATATTCAGGTGTCTTAGCAGATGTGTTAAATAATATATCCTTATCTGTTGAAGAGGGAGAATTTGTTACCCTTCTCGGAAAATCGGGATCGGGAAAATCAACCCTGCTGCGGTGTCTGAAACCTTCTGTTACCCCTTTCGGGACTATGGAGGGGAACATATTTTATAAAAATAAACTGATGAAAAATACTGATGACCGTAAAATAGGCTTTGTTATGCAAAATCCCGATAATCAAATGGTAACGGACAAGGTTTTCAGAGAAATAGCCTTCGGGCTTGAAAGTTTGGGCGTAAAAAATGATGAAATCTGCCGCAGAAGTGCGGAAATTGCAACATTTTTCGGACTCAGTGATGTTTTTTATGAAAAAATTTCTAATCTTTCGGGCGGAAAACGACAGCTTCTGAGCTTAGCTTCGGTTATGGTAATGAATCCCGATGTTCTGATTTTAGATGAACCCACAGCTCAGCTTGACCCTACCGCCGCTGAAAAGTTTATTAACGCCTTGTTGAAGCTGAACCGTGAAATGGGGACAACAGTCATATTAAGCGAACACCGCACAGAAAATATAATAAGTGTTTCAGATAAAATTGTTTTGATGGAAAACGGGGAAATCAAAGCCTGCGACGCACCAAACCGGATATGTAGGGAAATGTCAGAAAACAGCTTTTTTCATAGCCTGCCTGTTGCCGCAAAGCTATATTATTCCACAGGGAATAAAGGCATTGCACCGTTAAATGTTAAAGAAGGCATTAAATGGCTGAAAAAAGAAGGTAAAAAGACCTTTGAAAGACCGGCACCCGAAGGGTGTAATGATACGATTATTTCGGGCGAAAATTTGACCTTCGGATATGACAGAGAGATAATTAAAAACCTTTCACTAAAAGTTGGAAAAGGGGAGATTTATGCTCTTACAGGCGGCAACGGAAGCGGAAAAACTACCTTACTGTCCCTGCTTTGCGGTATACATAAACCACAGAAGGGCAAGGTGGTTTGCAGAGGGAAAATCGCCATGCTTCCTCAAAATCCACAGCTGGTGTTTACCGAAAAAACTGTTGAAGAAGAGCTTGGAGCGCAGGAGAAGGATAAAGTACCTAAAAATCTGCTTAAAAGGCATCCTTTCGACCTTTCGGGAGGCGAAATGCAAAAGGTCGCATTAATTAAGGTACTAAAATCCAAACCGCAGATTTTGCTCTTAGATGAACCCACAAAAGGGATAGACCCGTGGAGTAGGCAGGAGTTGGTGAAAACCCTTAAAGATTTAAAATGCCGGGGAATGACAATAATTATTGTTTCTCATGATATGGAATTTTGTGCAGAAGTTGCCGATAGGTGCGGTATGCTTTCCTTCGGCGAAATAGCTTTTGAAAAGCCTGCGGGCGAGTTCTTTGCGGCACAGAGCTATTATACAACCGATGCCGTGAGAATTTCAAAGAATATAATAAGCAATGCAATTACCGTAAAGGATTTAATAAAAGCCTGCGGCGGTAAAGAGCCGGAATTTGAAGAAAAGCCCACACATAAGACGGCTGAAAAAAACACTTTAATAAAAGAAAAAACACTTACCTTTAAAGGGATAAAACCTGCACTTATCGCTACGTTACTTGCCATTGTTACAATTATTTTGGGAAATATATTTTTCAGAGGCAGAAAATATTATCTTATAAGCTTTCTGATAATTGCGGAAGCCCTTGTATCTTTTTTTGTGCTTTTTGAAAGACGAAAACCGAAAACGGGCGAGCTGGTGGTATTAAGTGTTTTGACTGCCATTGGCGTTATGGGACGTACAGCCTTTTATATGCTGCCGCAATTTAAGCCTGCGGCGGCAATGGTTATAATCAGCGGTGCGGCATTCGGCGGCGAGGCAGGCTTTATAGTAGGAGCAATGACAGCATTTGCTTCAAACTTCCTGATAGGTCAGGGACCGTGGACACCCTGGCAAATGCTTGCTTTCGGAAGCGTAGGTCTGATTTCGGGACTTGTTTTCGGTAGCGGACTTATTAAAAAATCAAGATTAAAACTCAGTATTTTGGGTGGATTTATCACCGTAATCGTATATGGCGGCATAATGAACCCTGCCTCGGTGCTGATGTATCAGTCAAAGCCTACCGCCGAAATGCTTTTTACTGCCTACGGACTTGGTCTGCCCTTTGATATTATTCACGGCGTATCTACGGTAATTTTTATGTGGATAGCCGCACCGGTAATATTAGAAAAATTAGAACGTATCAAGACAAAATTCGGGATTATTTAATGTTTTAAGCTTTAGAATAAAAAAATATAACAAAAATAGTTAATTTTATCTATTGATTTTTTTTTTTAAATGTGATACAATACTATGGTAAATTACGGATGGTCCTCTGTTGGTGGGAAGATGCCGATACGAACATCTATGTTAAGGAGAGAAAGAAATGTTAGAAATCGTAAAAGCTATCGGCAACGAACAAATGAAGAAGGAAGTACCCGTATTTAACATTGGTGACACCGTTAAGGTTCACAATCTTATTAAAGAAGGTAACCGTGAGAGAATTCAGATTTTTGAAGGTACTGTAATAAGAAAGAAGAATACAGGAATTTCCGAAACCTTTACTGTAAGGAAGATTTCTTACGGTTGCGGCGTTGAAAAAACTTTCCCTATACACAGCCCCAGCGTAGCAAATGTTGAGATTGTAAGAAAAGGTAAGGTTCGCCGTGCACGTCTTTACTACCTCCGTGACAGAGTTGGTAAGGCTGCAAGAGTTAAAGAAAAGCTTGACTAACAAAACAGCCGGTATAATCGGCAAGAAAAAGGCCGCATCTGCGGCTTTTTTGATTTTATGAAAAGGAGAGCAAAGCTGATGGATGAAAATTTCACACCGCTTAATGATGATGAAAATAAAGAAGTTACTGAAGAAGTGAATACAGAAGCCGATTCTTTTGAAGAAGTAAAAAACGGCAATAAATTTTTGAATGAAGTTTTTGAATGGGTGCAAGCTATAGTAGTAGCTGTTGTGGTTGCTATGTTTCTGCGTACCTTTGTATTTACCCTTGTAAACGTCAGCGGAACTTCAATGGTGCCGACTCTGCAGAATGAAGATAAGCTGATTGTCTGGAGACTGGGTTATACTCCGCAGGTAGATGATATAATTATATTCAAGCCTAAAGGACACGAGGATACGCCTTACGTTAAACGTGTAATTGCAACGGAAGGACAGACTATTGATATAAAATACAATGGCGTAAAGGATTATTGTGAGGTTTATGTTGACGGTCAGCTGATAGATGAACCGTATATCAAGGAAGAAATTACGAGAAGTCATCTGGGTAATATGACGTACCCGGCGATAGTTCCTGAAAACTGTGTATTTGCCATGGGTGATAACCGTAACAACAGTAAAGACAGCCGTTTCAAAGATGTTGGTATGGTAACGGAAGAATCCATTATGGGTAAAGCCGTTTTCAGACTGTTGCCTGTAGGAGAATTCGGATTACTTAAATAGTTTATGGCACAGGACTCCCTCAGCTTTATTTTTAAAGGAGGCAAAATATGAATTTACAGTGGTTTCCGGGTCACATGACGAAAACACGCCGCATGATGACGGAGAGTTTAAAAATAATTGATGTGGCGGCGGAGCTTTTAGATGCCAGAATTCCTATGTCATCAAGAAATCCCGAAATTGATAAAATTCTAAAAAATAAGCCTCGTATAGTGGTTCTTAATAAATCGGATATGTCAGACCCTGAGGCAAATAAAAAATGGATAGAGTATTTTGAAAAGCAGGGGATATATGCGGTTGAGGTAAGCTGTACAACCGGAAAAGGCATAAATAAAATTTCCGAATATGCAAAACGTGCTTTAAACGATAAAATTGAGAGGGATAAGGAAAGAGGCATTAACCGTAGTGTAAAGATAATGCTGTGCGGTGTCCCCAATGTGGGAAAATCCTCTTTTATAAACCGCGTTGCAGGTAAGGCTGTTACAAAAACAGGAGACCGTCCCGGTGTTACAAGAGGAAAACAATGGCTGAGACTTCCTTCTAACGTAGAACTGCTTGATATGCCCGGTATATTGTGGCCTAAATTTGAGAGCGAGGAGGTAGCGTTGCATCTTGCTTTTACGGGAGCAATCCGCGATGAAATTATGGACGTTGAAGAGATTGCCTGCCGTTTGATTGAGTTGCTGAGACAGCGTTATCCGAAAAATCTTACGGAAAGATATAAATTAGATGATTTTGAAGGTCTGACGGATTATGAAATCCTTGAAATGATAGCGCAAAAACGAGGATTTTTAAGCAAAGGCAAGGAGCTTGATACCTTCCGTGCGGCTAATATTTTATTAGACGAATTCAGAGGCTGTAAGCTTGGAAATTTAACGCTGGAATTACCGGAATAATAAAATTAATGACATTTTTTGATGTAATCCCAAAAAATTATACTTTTTATAGCGTAGAGGTTTAATGGCTGCTACGCTACTTTTATGCAGAGAAAACATGGAGACTATACTCTATAAGTCTCACCAGCCCACATTTAATAGTATTTTAAATATTTGTCAATATCTTGACAAATATTTTATAGTATGATAAAATTTAATAGAGGTGGAAGCTTATGGAAGATTTTATTTGTGAACAATGCTTATACTATACCTATGACGATGAATATGAGTGCGGTGTGTGCAGTCTTAATTTTGATGAAGATGAAATGCAATGTCTTGTAAGTAATAATTATAAAACTTGTAAATATTTCCGATTTGGTGATGATTATACTATAGTGAGAAAGCAGAATTAAAAAGGTGATAATATGAAATACGGATTTATAAAAACGGCGGCACAGACAATAAATACGCAGGTGGCGGATTGCCTTCATAATGAAAAAGAAATAATAAAAGCAATAGATGATAATTATAAAAACGGTGTCAAGCTGCTTGTGTTTCCGGAGCTTGCCGTAACGGGCTATACTTGCGGAGATTTGTTTCTGAACGAAACCTTGATTTCGGCAGCAGAAAAATCGCTTCTGAGCATTGTCAGGGCAACGAAAAATTATGAGATGGCGGTAGCGGTCGGTTGTCCGATAGCGGCAAAAAATGAACTGTATAACTGCGGTGTTATAATGTACAAAGGCGATATTCTGGGAGTTGTACCTAAGAAAAATATTCCCGGTTACGGCGAATTTTATGAGACCAGATATTTCTCATCTGCACCGGACGAGTTAGCTGAAATTAAAATAGGAGATAATCTTTATTCCTTCGGAACGGATATGATTTTTTTCTGCAAGGAGCTGCCGGAATTTTCTTTTGCGGCGGAAATCTGCGAGGATTTATGGGTGGCGGATTCTCCCTCTGCAGCTCACGTGCAGGAGGGAGCGACAATAATTGTAAACCTGTCGGCAAGCAATGAAACCGTAACCAAATCCGAGTATCGCCGGGATTTGGTAAAAATGCAATCTGCAAAGCTTGTTTGCGGATACGTTTTGGCAGGTGCGGGGGAAGGAGAATCCACTACGGATTTAATCTTCGCCGGTCATAATATAATTGCCGAAAACGGCAGAATTATCGGTGAGAGCGATTTGTTTGAAAATGAAGTGACAGCAGGCGTAATTGATGTTAAAAAAATCGCAAAAGAACGCCGCAGAATGCTTAAAAATAACACAAACGAATATCTTAAAAAAGAATTTTCAATGAAGCTCACAGAGACAGACCTTAAAGGAGTAATTTCGCCGGAGCCTTTTGGCGGCGAGGATGAAAAAAGATATGAAACTATACTTAAAATGCAGGTCAGCGGACTGAAAAAAAGAATGCTTCATACCAAGGCAAGGTCTATGGTAATCGGAATTTCAGGGGGACTTGACTCTTGCCTGGCACTTATAGTCTGTGCAGAAACAGCAGATAGAATTGGTATGGGAAGAGAAAATATAACAGCAATCACTATGCCATGCTTCGGCACTACCGGACACACAAAATCAAACGCCTTAATTTTGTGTGAAGAATTAAACATTCCGTGCCGCGAGTTAGATATAAGCGAGAGCGTTAAACGTCATCTTACGGAAATAGGTCACGATATTAATAATACAGACGTGGTATATGAAAATGCTCAGGCACGTCAGCGGACTTTGGTGCTTATGAATATGGCAAATAAAACAGGAGGGCTTGTAATTGGTACGGGAGATTTATCGGAGCTTGCCCTGGGCTGGGCAACATATAACGGCGACCAGATGTCAATGTATGGTGTAAATGCCGATGTTCCCAAAACCGTAGTCAGAAAAGTTGTAAAATTTTATGCAGACAGCTCTGAAAATAAGAAACTTAAAAAGGTTCTTTATGACATTCTGGATACTCCTGTAAGCCCTGAGCTTCTTCCTGCAGACGGTGAAGAAACCGCACAGAAAACAGAGGATATAGTAGGACCTTACGAATTGCATGATTTCTATTTGTATTATTTCGTAAGATGGGGCTTTTCACCTGAGAAAATCTTTAATATGGCGAAATATGCCTTTGAGGGAGAATATGAAGGTAAAACCATATTAAAATGGCTCGAAACCTTTTGCAGAAGATTTTTCTCGCAACAGTTTAAACGTTCATGTATGCCGGACGGTCCTAAGGTAGGAACAGTAGGTCTGTCGCCGCGAGGAGATTTTAGAATGCCAAGTGATGCTATGTGGACAGCATGGAAAACCGAGCTTGAAAATTTGAGATAATTTTAAAGGGTGCAGTCTTATGACCGCACCCTTTCACACTATCTGTTAGTCGTTACAGCAACAGCAAAGGATAATAAGTATGATGATTATCCAAAGAAAACCGTTGTCGTCTCCGCCGAATAAGTTATTAAAGCAACACATAGTTAACTCCCTTCCGCCGTCCCCGTGCGGCGATAAAATTAAAATTTTTATGGGGAAGGATATTTAATATCCTCAATAACATAGTATTCAGAATCGGATTTTTGGTTACAAAGGAAACGAAAAAAATATCGGATGTGAAAAATACACAAAATACCTAAGGGTTTTGAGGTATTTTTAATATAAATTATTGATGGAATTTTTGCGGAAAAAGTAGTAAAATATACTTATATATAATAAAAAATTCAGGAGGAAAATTATGAAAGCTATAATTACGGTAATCGGCAGCGATACTATGGGCATAATTGCAAAGACAAGTACCTATCTTTCAGACAACGGAGTTAACATTCTGGATATTTCCCAAACTATAATGCAGGATTTATTTACAATGATAATGCTCGTTGATTTGGAAAAGGCTACAAAGAAATTTGACATTATTTCTGCAGAGCTGGACAAGCTTGCTGAGGAAATCGGTGTTAACATCAGAATACAGCAGGATGATATTTTCAGATCAATGCACAGAATATAAGGTCTTAGAGACAGAAAGGCGAAGCTATGCTGAATAAACACGAAATAATGGAAACCATTAATATGATTTCCAACGAACATCTTGACATCAGAACCATCACAATGGGTATTTCTCTTATGGATTGTGCTTCAGACGATATAGACAGGGTTTGTGACAAAATCTATGACAAAATCACAACCCGTGCAGGAAATTTGGTTAAAACAGGTGAAGATATTGAGAGAGAATACGGAATTCCCATAATTAACAAACGAATTTCCATAACTCCCGTTTCTCAGGTTGCGGCGGCGGCAAAAGGTGATTACGTTAAAATCGCAAGAACTCTTGAAAAAGCGGCAAATGAAGTGGGCGTTAATTTTTTGGGCGGCTATTCGGCTTTGGTACATAAAGGCTATACGGAAAGCGACAAAAGACTTATTGAATCCATCCCCCGGGCTCTTGCGGAGACAACCAAGGTTTGCTCCTCTGTTAACATCGGTACAACTAAAGCAGGAATAAATATGGATGCGGTAGCCCAAATGGGTAAAATCATAAAAGAATGTGCTTATTTAACGCGTGACAACGGAGCTATGGCGTGTGCCAAGCTGGTGGTCTTCTGTAACGCGGTGGAGGATAATCCCTTTATGGCAGGGGCGTTCCTGGGAGCAGGCGAGCCGGAATGTGTTATTAACGTAGGCGTAAGCGGACCCGGCGTTGTACACAGTGCCATTAAAAAATTAGGTACTGAAGCAGACCTGGGAATGGTCGCGGAAGAAATCAAAAAGACTGCCTTTAAGATAACCCGTATGGGTCAGCTTGTTGCGTCCGAAGCCTCAAAAAGGCTTGGTGTTCAGTTCGGCATAGTAGATTTATCTCTTGCACCGACACCTGCAATCGGAGACAGCGTAGCACATATTTTAGAGGAAATGGGACTTGAACGCTGCGGAACTCACGGTACTACGGCGGCACTTGCTATGCTCAATGATGCTGTTAAAAAAGGCGGCGTAATGGCAAGCTCTTATGTGGGCGGTCTGTCGGGTGCGTTTATTCCCGTAAGCGAGGATGCAGGTATGATACGAGCAGCAGAATGTGGTTCTCTCACCCTCGATAAATTAGAAGCAATGACCTGCGTATGCTCAGTAGGACTTGATATGATAGCTGTTCCCGGCGACACAACGGCCGAAACCATTTCAGCTATTATTGCAGATGAAGCGGCTATAGGTATGGTTAACACGAAAACCACAGCCGTAAGAATCATCCCTGCACCGGGTACAAAGGTGGGAGATGTTGTGGAATTTGGCGGTCTTTTAGGTTCGGGACCCGTAATGCCCGTACATAATTATGACAGTAGTTTGTTTATTAAAAGAGGCGGTCGTATACCGGCACCTATCCACAGCCTTAAAAACTGACAGAAAAGGTGGATGATAATATGGCGGGATGTTTTAAAAACTATGATATCAGAGGAAAATATAAAATAGATTTAGATGAGAAAACCGCGTATAAAATTGGATATTTTCTGCCGCGACTTTTAGAAACCGATAAAATTTTAGTAGGTAGAGACGGCAGAATTTCATCGCCGTCTCTTTATGCTGCACTTTGTGACGGAATAACCGCAAACGGTGCGGATGTGTTCAATCTCGGTATAGCTACAACACCAATGGTGTATTATTTCACCGAAAAGCTGGGCTTTGACTGTTCGGTACAGATAACGGCTTCTCATAACAGCAAGGAATATAACGGTTTTAAGGTTTCAAGAACTCACGCACGTCCTGTCGGCTACGATAACGGACTGTCCATTCTCGAGAAGTGGGTTGAAAACGAAGAAATTATAATATCCGAAACCCGCGGCAAGGTCCACGATTTGGATATGAAACAGGAATATATAAGGTTTATGAAATCTAAGCTCCCCGATATTTCAAACCTGAAAATTGTAATAGATTGCTCAAACGGTGCGGCTTGCATAGCGGCACGTGAAATTTTCGGCGATAACGTGATTTGTTTAAACGGCGAGCTGGACGGAGAATTTCCTGCCCACGAACCGAACCCTCTTGACGAAAAAAATGCCCGCCAGCTTAAGGATGCCGTAAAAGAGTACAATGCAGATGTAGGCGTGCTTTTTGACGGTGACGGCGACAGAGTGGTCTTTATTGACGAAAAAGGGCAATTTATATCACCTGATTTAATAACGGCGGTTTTAGCGGAGGAATGCACCGAGCCGGGAGATACGGTAATTTACGACATCCGTACCTCAAGGTCGGTAGATAAGCACCTTCGGGAAATGGGGCGCAGCACCTATATGTGGAGAGTGGGACGTGTCCACGCAACAGAAAAGCTACGTGAGCTTTCGGCGGTGCTTGGCGGCGAGCTTGCAGGTCACTATTATTTCAAAGAATTTATATACTGCGACAGCGGAATTTTAGCCGCTACCGCGGTGTTTAAAAGACTTTCAAAAGGCGACAAAGCCTTTTCTGAAATCATAAAAGAAATAGCCTGCTACGCCTATTCGGGAGAAATAAATTTTAAAATTAAAAACAAATCAGCCGCTATGACGGCACTTTTAGATATGGCACAGGAAAAAGAAATCCCGTTACATATATACGATTTCGATGGCTACAGAGTAGAATACGAAAACCGCTGGTTCAATATCAGAGCCTCCAACACCGAGGATTATTTAAGACTGGTAGCAGAAGCGGGAACAGAGGGATTACTGACCGAAATGCTGTGGGAAATAAAAAAAGTCCTGGCAGAGTTTGAATAAATATTCGGTATTTTATATTTTTTTAAATTTTCTATTGATTTTATATGATAAATATGGTATAATAAATTTAATTAATATAAATGAGAGATGTCAACAAAGGGTGAAATTACAATGAGCAAAGAGATAATAGATCTACTCAAACAAATTGCAATAAAAACTATAGATGATTGTACTTTTTATAAAAAAGTTAATTATTTTAATAAAGAGAATAATGCTGCTGTTTTATTGCCTTCCGGTGATGAAAAATATATTAGTTTTTGGATAAGAGATTGTGCAATGATGGCAGAAAGCAAGTTGATAGATAATTTCTTGTTAAAAAAATATATTAAGATTATTGCAACACATGGTCAAAACGGAAAAGAGACAATTTACCTGGAAAACGGATTGTCAATTCCACCATATTCAATTGCTGATCACATAAATTATAACGGAGAACCGGTTTATTTTCCTGGGACATACTCTTCCGGAAAAAATCAAGGGAACGGAGGTTTTGGTTTTTATCCGCCGTTCTGTGATAATTATTATTACATAATGATGGTGGGTACATATATAGAGCAAAGTGGTGACATTGAAATACTCAATGAAACATGTAATGAATTAACCATTGAAGAAAGCCTTGAATATGCATTTATGGGATATAATATAGATGAAAAAAGCGATTTGTGTATTAGCGATGAAGAAACATATACAGTTGATTGGGGCTTTGTAGATGCGATAAAAAAGAGTGGAAAACTGTTAATGGCTTCTCTTTTAAGGTACAATGCAGCAAGAAAAATGCAAATGATGTTTGAAAACAAACCGGACAAATGCAAATTTTATAATGAAAAGTCAGAAAGAATCAGGAAAAATATATTATCAGAATTTTACGATGATAATACCGGATGGTTATATTCAGCAACAGGAATTGGAAAACAATATGATGTATGGGCAACGGCTTATGCAGTTTTTTCAAAGGTTATAAAAGAGGAAAAGACATTAGAAGCCCTTTATAATGCATATATGAATAAGACTGCAGTTGTTGATGGATATGTGCGACATATCTTGACAAATGATGATTTTTCTACTGATTCAGCGTGGGAATGCACTAAAATTCCATACAATACTTATCAGAATGGCGCATATTGGGCAACTCCTACAGGTTGGTATGCATATGCTTTATACTGTTATAACAGAAAAACAGATATTCTGGAAGATTTTATAAAGCATACATACAACTACGAGAAAGACGGAGCTCCTTTTGAATGGATAAACAAAGATACAAGTGAATACAGTGGCTTGAATTATGGAACTTCCGGAGTGTTGCCGTATATAGGTGCGATTAAGATATTAGACCAATTTAAATAATATTGATGAGGTTATTGCCTAAAATGTTTGGCATCTAAATCGTTCACTGATTTTATAATGAATTTACATACGTTAGCTAAAAGTGGCATTTATATTGCGCACTGATTAATAAATTATATACTTTTAAGGAGCGTGGATAAAATGAGTAAATCAGTACAGGATATTATTAATATCATTAAAGAAAATGATATTAAAATGGTTGACTTTAAAATGGTTGATATTAACGGTCAATATCGTCATGTTACCATTCCTGCAAAGAATTTTTCGGAAAAGACCATGGAGAACGGTATCGGTTTCGATGCGTCAAACTATGGCTATGCGGTGGTTGAAAAAAGTGATATGGTATTTATACCTGACCCCGATACGGCTTTAATTGACCCCTTTTGCGAGATACCGACCTTATCTATGACAGGTAATGCAATGATAATTGACAGTCCCAACAGACCTTTGCCCCAATATCCCAGAAATATAGTTTTGGCGGCAGAGCAGTATATGAAGGACAGCGGTGTTGCAGATACAATGCTTATTTTACCGGAATTTGAATTTTATCTTTTTGACCAAGTGGGATGGCAGGTTAAACCCGAAGGCGTGGGCTTCAGCATTGATGCTGAACAGGCACATTGGAACAGTGACTGCGAGGGTACGGGTAATGTTGTTGCAAAACAGAAGAATTACCATATTGCAAAGCCTTTTGACATATCCTACGAAGCAAGAAGTGAAATGTGTATGCTCATTGATGATGCGGGTATTGCTCTTAACTATCATCATCCTGAAGTAGGTGCGGCAGGTCAGTTTGAAATTGAACCTGAGCTTGGTAAGATGTCAAAGATGGCAGATGCTACTATGATGATCAAATATATTATTCACAATACAGCTAAAAAATACGGTATGGCGGCAACCTTTATGCCGAAACCCGTAATGGGCGAGGCCGGTAACGGTATGCACGTGCATATGTTATTGCTTAAAGACGGACAGCCTGTATTTTCTGATGATAACGGCTATTCACATTTAAGCGAAACAGCTCACTATTTTATGGGCGGCTTGCTTAAACACATAGCATCTTTGTGTGCTATTACAAACCCAAGCACCAACTCCTTCAAGAGATTGGTACCGGGCTTTGAAGCTCCTGTTACCATTGGTTATGCTACATCTAACAGAAGTGCGGTAATCCGTATTCCTGCTTATGCAAAAGCTCCCGAGCTGAGACGTTTTGAGCTTCGCAACCCCGATGCTACCTGTAATCCTTATTTCTGCTATGCGGCAATACTTATGGCAGGTTTAGATGGTGTTAAGAATAAGATTGATCCTCACGCAGAGGGTTGGGGTCCTTATGATATGAACCTCTTCCACTTAAGTGACGAGGAAAAGGCAAAGCTTAAACATTTGCCCACATCTCTTGAAGCGGCTCTTGATGCTTTAGAGGCAGATAATGATTACCTGACAGCAGGCGGAGTATTCCCCAAGGAGCTTATTAATAACTTTATCAAATCTAAGAGAGAAGAATGTAAACAGCTTTCGGCTATTCCTCATCCTGCTGAATTTGATAAATATTTTAATCTGTAAACAAAATTTGCCGTGCGGTAATACATTACCGCACGGCTATTAAACAAATAGAGGATGATTTCGGATGCATAAGACCTATATAAGACAGGCAAAAGGCGATACAGCAGTTTTCTTTATACACGGATTTTTAGGAAGTTCTGAGCATTTTAAAAGCTTTATATCCTGCGTGCCTGAAGATATAGCGGTCTATAATATTTTGCTTGAAGGACACGGCGGAACTGTTGGCGACTTTGCGAAGGCTTCTATGAAAAAATGGAAAAATCAAATAAATTCTACAGCCTTGGAAATTTTAAGCAAATACAAAAATATAATAATTATGGGACATTCTATGGGTGCTCTTTTTGCAATGGAGCTGGCAGAGAAATATCCCGATAATGTTAAAACACTTTTTCTTCTGGGCGTTCCGCTTAAAATAGCCGTAAAGGCTACAGCGACGGTAAACAGCCTGAAATCAATCTTTAACCTTATATCGGATGATGATGAAACAGGCAGAGCTTATCAAAATGCTCACAGCGTAAAACTGAATATGAAGCTTTGGGAATATATCGGCTGGATACCACGGTATCTGGAGCTGTTTTGTGAAGCAAGGCGGGGGAGAGAGCTACCTGTCGGGATAACAGCCTCTTGCTACGTATTTCAATCAAAAAAGGACGAGCTGGTGTCCCTGAAATCCCTTAAATATTTTCCGCAAAAAGAAAATATTAAAATTGAAATTTTAGAAAATTCTTCTCATTTTATATACAGTAAATATGATTATGCGAGAATGGAAAATCAGTTCAAAAAGACTGTCGGAAGGGAATAATATGAGTTTGTGTACGTTATGCCCGCGAAACTGCAATATAGACAGAAGCATTAAAAAAGGCTATTGCGGTATGGGCAATAAAATTAAAATTGCCCGTGCGGCACTGCATTTTTGGGAAGAACCGTGTATTAGCGGTGATGTGGGGTCGGGTACGGTTTTCTTTTCAGGTTGCAGTCTCGGATGTGTATATTGTCAGAATAAAGAAATTTCAAGAGGCGGAGTCGGGAAAGAAATAACGGCAAATCGGTTGACGGAAATATATTTTGAATTGCAGGATAAAGGAGCGGCAAACATAAATCTGGTAACAGGCGACCACTTTATACCGCAGATAGTGCCGACTCTTGAATATGCAAGAAAAAACGGTCTGAAAATACCCGTTATACTTAATACCTCATCATATATAAAAATTGATGCTTTAAAAATGCTTGAAGGACTTGTGGATATATATCTGCCTGACCTGAAATATACAGATAATACCGTGGCAAAGAAATATTCAAAAGCAGACGATTATTTTGAATGTGCATCAGAGGCTGTCGGAGAAATGGTGAGACAGGTGGGAAAGCCCATATTTGATGACAGAGGATATATTAAATCAGGCGTAATTATACGCCATTTGTTATTGCCGAATAATGTCACTCACTCAAAAACGGTGTTGAAATATATTTATGAAACCTATAAAAATGATATTTATGTCAGTATAATGAGCCAATATACGCCCTGTGGGGAGCTGTTGCAATTCCCCGAGCTTAACCGCAAGGTTACAAAAAGGGAGTATGAAAAGCTACTTACTTATGCTATGGATTTGGGGATTGAAAATGCTTTTATCCAGGAAGGAAATGCGGCAAAGGAATGCTTTATTCCTTCTTTTGATTCAGAAGGCGTTTAAAAGAAGTAAAAATGGAATTTATTTAAAATAATTTTGTTATAATAGTAGCTTTGGCGGCAGGTTGTGCATTTAAAAACATTAAATTTTCCGTATAGTGCCGAAAAAATTGTCTATCGTTTCAGAATTTGTATTTATATACATACTTTAACATACAAAACCGAACTGTATTTGCGGCTAAACACTAAAAGAGCGACTGTTTAAAGGAAAAATGTGGAAATATATAAAAATGTTTTCGGCGTATAATTTCAGTATTTTAGCGGTATTAAATTTTGTCATGAGCTTTACCTTTTTTCATTAAAAGCACAGCAGTCAGGACGGTTATTTGTCCTGACTGCTTTTTGTTTTTATATCTTATTTTGAAAAGGTAATAGTATGTACGGCATTAAATTCCTCATCGCGACTCAGCTTGTTTATACCTTCTTTTTTTGTAATATCAAAGCTCATATCCTCGCTGTCATCAATTCCGCACCAAGGCTCTATACAGAGATATTTTCCTACAGGCTTTGTCCAAAGAAGCAGATAATCGTGTCCGGGGAAATCCACGCAAACGCTTTTAGAGGAGAGTTTATGTCTTAAAACAACTCTTTTTGATGCAGCATCGCGGAAAACGAGCGCATCTCTTTCAAAGAGCTTGCCGTTTAAAGGAAGCACATTTGAATTTTCAAGAATTTTAACCTTGTTTGTGCTTACGGTATTACCGTTTAAAAGATAGGCATCAAGATTAGTATCTTCTTCAAACACCAGCTCGTAGTTTTCAAGTCCATCGGGACAGTCATAGCCCTCGTGTGCTCCCACCGAGAAATACATTTCGCCATCTGTTTTATTTTTTACGTTATATGTAACAGCCAAAGTATTTTTTTCAAGACGGTAAATAACACGAAATTCAAATTCAAAGGGATATACTTTCAAGGTTTCTTCATCGGATTTTAAAAGAAAAACAGCCTCGCTTCCGGCAATTTTTTCAATCTCAAAATCAAGGTTTTGAGCAAACCCGTGCTTGCAGAGCTTGTATTCCTTGCCCAGATAGGTAAATTTATTTTCCTTCAGACCGCCGCATACAGGAAAAAGTATCGGTGCGCGTTTTGACCAGATTTCCTTGTTGCCTTGCCAGATAAATTCCGTGTCCTCATTAGTTGTGACATTCTGAAGCTCCGCACCGAAGGAACTGATGGTTACGGTCAGACTGTCAGATTTTAATGTTGCATAATTCATAAAAACATCTCCTGTTTAATTTATTATCGCCTTAGCACCGCGAAGGGTTATTATATGTTTTGTCAGATTAAGAGAAGTAACAGTCAAGTGCCCCCTTCGACAGGAGGTTATTTCATCACCAACGCCGAAGATGAAGGTAACTTCTTTTTCCTTGCAACAGCTGATAAGCTCCTCGTTTGCAGAAGGTACAAATACGGCAATACCTTCATTGTTGTCAGCACCACAGAGTAACTGCGCAAAATTGTCGCTGATACGTCTGTCACCGATAATAATGGTATATCTGCCGGTTTTAAAGGCTTTATCTTTGTCTGCAGTTGAAAACTTGCAGATTTCATTCTCATAATAGGCAGTAACATTAAAGTAATCATCCTTGGGAGAAAGCTTAAGGGTAAGCTGTTGGATGGGAGTGGTAATAAGCTCAAAATCCTGAGAATTAAAAACATCAGCTATATTTTCAGGACGGTTTTTTAAAATAATACCTGCGTTACCTACAGCAGGAGGCTCGTGACAATCAGACCCGCTAAGCTTTTTCATACCGTGCTTTTTCGCAAATTCAAGAGCCTTGTCATTTTGTGAGTCGTGGTTAAAATGCCCGTTAAACACCTCAACACCGGGCATAGCTTCCTGAGGTACGATATTGGCCCTGAAAGGGTGCGCCTGGAAAAGTGCAAAATTATTCACATCGGCAAGAGCAATCAATTCCTCTACCGTCAGCAGATATAAATCAGGATTTTTCAAAAGAAAATCCACATTGAAACCATATAATAAATAATCGTTGGGAGTAGTAGCATTAAGGCGAAGCTCCATACCGAGGAATACATCAATACCGACTTTATCGCCTTCTTCTCTGGCAATGTGATACCCCTTTAAAAAACGGTTGATTTTTTCCTCAGTGGTAACGGCGCCCGGAGCGTTGATTAAACCGTCTATAAAATGGTCGGTTATAACAATTCCGTCATAGCCTGCTTTTTTGTATTTATGAACTATTCTTTTTGCTGAAATTTCTCCGCAGGGACTACTTTCTGCAGTGTGAACGTGTGTATCAAGCTTATACATATAAATCGTATCCTTTCTTTGCATATTTTAATTTAAACACACTTTAAAAAAATTGTCAAGTACTATTGACAAATTTTTTAAAGTGAGATATACTATAATAATAGACGGATTTTGTGCAAAGGGAGACAGAAGATGAAAAAACTGAAAATCATTTTATATATCGTGGCGGCACTTATTTTGATGTTTATAATGTATTTTACGAGCAACGGACTTTTCAGACCTGAAATAGTTGCGGAAATTGAAATTCCGAAAGGGATGAGTAATTACGAAATTACGGAGCTTTTATCGGAAAAAGGTATAATAAAAAATGAATTTATATTTAAAATATATACAAAACTCAGCAGAAAGGGTTATTTCAAAAACGGTACGGCGACCTTTTCTTCAAAAATGAGTTATGGTAAAATTATAGATATTTTGGTCAACAAAATGGAAAACAATATTAAAATCACTATCCCCGAAGGCCATGAGCTGCATCAGATTGTGACACTCTTTGCGACAGAAATGGGTCTTAGTGAGGAAAAATTGTATTATGAAACGGAATTCGGCGAGTTTGACTATGATTTTATAGATGAACTGCCGCAAGGGAAATACCGCCTTGAAGGCTATCTTTTTCCCGAAACCTATATATTGGAAATGGGGACAAGCGAGCACGATGTAATAGATATGTGCCTGAAACAGTTTTCAGAGGTTTATACCGATGAATACCGCATGCGGGCAAAGGAGCTCGGATATACCACAAATGAAATTATTACACTTGCATCCATAATTGAACGTGAATGTAATACCGACAGAGAGCTTGTATCTTCAGTATTTCATAACAGGCTTAACAGCGATGAGTTCTCTTATTTAGAGTCCTGCTCAACGGTGATTTATGTGACGAAAAATCCCAAACCGAGACTTGATGCAACAGATATAAGCGTTGATTCGCCCTACAATACCTATCTGAATAAAGGTCTGCCGCCGGGTCCTATAGGAGCGCCGGGAAGAGAGTCAATTCACGCGGCACTTTATCCGGCAGAGTCTGATTATTATTATTTTTCTGATATTGGCGGAGGAAAAAATACCTTTTCAAAAACTTATGACGAGCATTTAAGTAAAAACAGGGGGTAATTAAAATTATTGACGACAGTGTAAACACTCCGCAAATCACAGCTTATTTGCGTGGGCTTGTAAGAAAAAATAACGAATTTATGCAGCAGCTTGAAAAACAGGCTCTTGAAGAATATATCCCTGTTATACAGCCGGAGGTTGTACAGCTGCTCAGGGTGATTCTGAAATCGGCAGGGGTTAAAAATTTATTGGAAATAGGTACGGCAATCGGCTATTCAGCACTTGTTTTTTCGGATATTTTACCCGATGACGGAAAGGTTACAACCATTGAACTGAAAGAGGATGTGGCGGAGATTGCTGTAGAAAATATTAAAAAGGCAAACCGTGAGGATAAAATCACCGTTATTTGCGGAAACGCCCTGGAGGTGCTTGATACTCTTAAAGGCGGCTATGACTGCATTTTTATGGACGGCGCAAAAGGACAGTATAATAACTTTTTGCCGAAATGTCTGAAACTACTCAAAAACGGTGGGCTTTTGATTTCCGATAATGTTTTATACCGTGGTAGTGTTGCAGAGGAAGGCTTTATTCAGAGAAAACACCGTACAATAATAAGAAACCTTAAGGATTTTCTCTATGATATTTCAAACAGAGAAAATCTGGAAACCACAATATTACCAATAGGTGACGGAGTTGCCGTAACCTTAAAAAAGGATGATTAGATGAACAAAATAGAACTTTTGGCACCGGCAGGGAACTTGGAAAAGCTTAAAATTGCCGTTTTGTACGGTGCTGATGCAGTATACTTAGGTGGCGAAGCCTTTTCCCTTCGGGAAGCGGCAGATAATTTTTCTATGGAGGAGCTTCGCGAAGGAATAAAATTTGCTCATGACAGAGGAGCTAAGGTGCATATTGCCATGAATATAATTCCGCATAACTACGATTTGACGGAAATGGAGCGTTTTATCAAAGAAGTTGCACAAACGGATATTGATGCTGTAATTGTAGCGGATTTAGGTGCTTTTGCTATGATGAAGAAAATCGCACCGAATTTACCCTTGCACGTAAGCACTCAGGCAAATACTCTTAACTATGAAAGTGCGAAGGTATGGCACGCTATGGGTGCGGAAAGGGTTGTGCTTGCACGGGAGCTTTCAATGGCTGAAATAAGGGAAATCAGAGAAAAAACGCCGGAAAATCTTGAGCTTGAGATTTTTGTTCACGGCGCAATGTGTGTATCCTATTCGGGAAGATGCCTGCTGAGTAATTATATGATAGACCGCGACAGCAACAAGGGTGCCTGCGCTCAGCCCTGCAGGTGGAAGTATAATTTGGTGGAAGAAAAACGACCGGGTGAATATATGCCCGTAGTTGAAAACGAGAACGGAACCTTTATTTTCAATTCGAAGGATTTATGTCTGATTAAGCGTTTACCCGAAATAATCGAAGCAGGTGTAGCGAGCCTTAAAATCGAAGGTAGAGTGAAAAGCGAATTTTATGTGGCTTCCGTAGTAAAAGCATACCGTGAGGCTATAGACTGCTATTACAGCGACCCGAAGAGCTTTGACCCTGCGAAAATTTACGAAGAATTATGTAAGGTAAGCCACAGAGATTACTGGGAAGGCTTTTATTTCGGAAGAAGCGAGAACGACGGTCAGATTTACGGCACATCTTCCTATATCAGAGATTATGACATAGTAGGCTTTGTGACGGGAAGTGACGGCGAGTTTACGTTAGTCACACAGCGGAACAAATTTTCTGCGGGTGACGAAATTGAGATTATTCAGCCGGGCAAAAAAGACTTTTTGAAATTTACCGTTAAAGAAATGTTTGATGAAAAGGGCGAAAGAGTTGAAAGTGCACCTCACGCGGAGATGAAACTTAAAATTAATTTTGGTGAGAAAATATGCGAAAATTCAATGATAAGAAAAGCAAAGCCGTAATTTTCACGCTTGCGTTTTTGACAGTCGGTTTTTTCAGCGCGGAAGGTGTGGCCTTATCGGATTTTAGTGTCTGGAACGAGGTTGACTACAACGACAGGGGAAATAGTGAAATTTCGGAAGAAAACGGTGTATTAAAAATCACCTCGTCGGAAGATAATCACGCCTACGTCTGGGAAAATGTATCGGTTGAAAAGGATAAAATTTATAAGTTTTCAGCTAAAATCCGTACCGAAAACGTCTCCGGTAAGGATAACGGTGCTTTGCTTGGTATATATTTTACCACAAACTACAGTAATCAGGTTACAGGAACAAGTGATGGTTTTTTGCCCGTTGAAATGTATTTTAAGACAAATGCTGAGGAAATACCGCTTATGCTGTCCCTGGGCGGCTACAGCCGAATGAACAGCGGGACGGCATATTTTAAAGATGTTGAGCTGACCGAAGCAGAGCTTATCCCCGAAGGGGCAAATTATTATGAATATGAAATCGAAAAGAAAAATTTTGATAGCCGCTGGTATCTACTGTGTTTTCTCCTGGCAGCGGCTATCGCAGCTGCCTTTGCAATTACCTGCAAAAAAACGTAATATTTTGGGAATTTCTGAATTTTGATTAAGCAGTAAAAAATTAAGTAACAACGAAAACGGAGGATAATGCGGTGAAGGGTAAAATTAATAAAGGCTCTCTGAAATGGGTGGTTAAAAATTCAGCCGTTGTATATTTTAAGGTTTTACTTGTGACGGTGTGCAGCGTTGCACTTGCAATTTGCGGTGTACAGCTTGCGCTGGCATCGAGGGGTGTTATTGATGTTGCTACTAAACAGACAGAAGGAAGTCTTTTTGAACAAAGCATGATTTTGTGTGCAATAGTGGTATGTCAGATTTTATTCAGCACCTTTGGGCAGAATATGAACGTGCGGGCGCAGGGTAGACTTACAATAAAACTTAAAGAAAATATTTTCAAAGGACTTTTGAGTAAGGAATGGCAGGTTGTAAGTGAATATCATTCGGGAGACCTGTTAAATCGCATAAACAGCGATGTAAATATCATAACTACGGGAGTAATAAACATATTACCCGCATTTCTGTCGCTTATGACAAAGCTTATTGCAGGTTTTTGGGTACTGTTCAGACTTGACCCGACCTTTTCGTGCATAATTTTAATTATTGGTGCCATTATAATTCTGGCATCGAGGTTCTACAGCAAGAAAATGAAATATTATCATAAAAAATGCCAGGAAACAGAAGGTAAGGTATCTTCCTTTATGCAGGAATCCATACAAAATATTTTGATGATAAAATCCTTCGCGGGTGAGCCATATATGACGGATTGTGCAAAAGCCCTTCAGGAAACAAATTATAAATTAAAAATAAAGAGAAATACTATAAGTATTATCGCGCATATCTGTCTTTTCATCATATTTTCATCAGGCTATTACATAGCTCTTGCGTGGGGTGCTTATAAGCTTTCAAGGGGGCTTATTACCTTTGGAACCATGACGGCATTTTTACAGCTTATAAATCAGGTTCAGACTCCTTTTATGAATATTTCAAGCATTTTGCCGCAGTTTTATTCGATGCTGGCTTCGGCTGAAAGAATTATGGAACTGGAAAAGCTGGAAGATGAAAAAGGCGAGCTTTGTGATTGTAGCAGACTGTACGGTGAAATGACGGATATTGAAATAAGAGACATTTCATTTATGTATGATAAAGAGGAAATTCTTGATGTCGCATCATATAACATCAAAAAAGGTAGCTTTACCGCCATTGCAGGAACCTCGGGAGTAGGAAAAAGCACTCTTATAAAACTGATATTGGGAATTATAAAACCGATAAAAGGTGAAATAGTAATTAACACCGAAAAAGGCGGAAGAATACCGTCGGATAAAAGCACAAGAGGACTTTTTGCTTATGTTCCTCAAGGGAATATGATACTTTCGGGTACTATCAGAGATAATATTAAATTTGCCTGCATAGATGCAAGTGATGATGAAATTATCCGTTGTGCAAAAAACGCCTGTATCTGGGAATTTGTTGAAGAGCAGGCTGACGGGCTTGATACGGTAATAGGCGAAAGAGGTCTTGGGCTTTCCGAAGGTCAGGTACAAAGAATAGCCATTGCCAGAGCATTGCTTTATAATGCACCAATTTTACTGCTTGATGAAGCAACCTCTGCTTTAGATGAGAAAACAGAAGCTGATGTACTGAAAAATATCAGAGAGCTTAAGGATAAGACCTGCGTTATTATATCTCATAAAAAAGCGGCTATTGACATAGCAGA
>JAZSKI010000021.1:0-10961 GCA_045534775.1 Clostridia bacterium
CCGATATTGGTTCCGACTCTGGTTCCGAATCTGGTTCCGAATCCGGTTCCGATATTGGTTCCGAATCTGGTTCCGAATCTGGTTCCGACTCTGGTTCCGACTCTGGTTCCGACTCTGGTTCCGAATCCGGTTCCGATTACAGCATAGATAATATATATAATAATATAAATAATAAAAATAAAACAGAAACAGAAAAAGAAACAGAAACAGAAACAAAGGCGGATTTGGATTTTTTGACTGTCATAAAAAAATTTACCACCTCTCCTCCCCTTCGGCTTGCCATTAAGGAATATTTGGTTATGCGAAAGGAAAGGGGTCGGGAGCTTTCTACCGGATATGCTTTGAATTTGTTTCTGGAGGAGCTTAAGGGCTTTGGGAATGAAAAGGCTATGCTGACAGCTGTAAATCAAAGTATAAAGAACGGATGGGTTCATTTATACAAACCGAAGGAAGAAAAGGACTTCTCCCCTGCCATAAATGAAAAATCCACAGCCTTCAGTAACTACACCCAGGGAAGCTATGATTTTGATGCAATAGAAAGGAAATGTGGAATTTTGTAGGGGACAGGGGCTGTTATTTCTCATAGTGGAAGCATGACGGTGAGACTTTTTGTTGATATGCAGACTTACAGAAGCCCGATATGATATGAATTCTCGTTGCCGCAAGGCAGCATATCCGATTGAGGGGAGATATTTTGCCTTCGGCGGGGATATTCCCCGGCATATCGAGGATTTGTCAGAATTCGTATGGACGCGGTTGCACAGACAACCGCAGAAAGGAGATGCTATGTCTTATTCTACATCACAGCAGGCGGAGATTTATGCGGCGCTTGACCGATGGATTACCGACTGCGAGGATTATTACGAAAGGGATGACGGTGATGAAACGGAAACAGAAGAAGATTATTGAAAACTGCCGTGACAAGGCGTATGAGATTTTAGAATTATACCTTGATTTGCTGTCGGACAGGGAAAAGGCAGAGGCGGCACCCATAAACCAGCTGGCTTCGGTTGTGGGCGTTATGTTTGACCGGTTTGACCTGAAAATAACCAACCGCGATGACGGCAAGCTGCCTGAAATTTTGTCACAATTGCGCAAGGACTGTATATGACAAATTCAGACACTTGATTTTATTGCCGTTATTGCCCGGTTCCTCTTTCTGAGAAAGGTGGTGATATTATACAAACCTTAAGTAACAAACAGCTTGAATTAATGCGGGTTTTTAGTTCCGGCGGGCTCAGGCGTCTCAATATCCTTGAGGGGTCGGTGCGGTCGGGGAAAACCTGGGTTTCCATTGTACTGTGGATACTCTGGCTTTCCACTATGCCGAAGGACGGTAATTACATTATGGTAGGGCGGACACTGACCTCGCTTAAACGTAATATTTTAGATTTGGTGGTAGAAATTGCAGGTAAGGATAATTTCAGCTACAGTCTGGCAAAAAAAGAAGGGCGGCTTTTAGGCAGAACCGTATTCCTGGAGGGGTCGGGAGATTGCCGTTCGGAAGGGAAAATCCGCGGTATGAGTCTCAGCGGGGCTTACGTAGACGAAATCACGCTTATAAACGAGGATTTCTTTGCTATGCTGCTATCCCGTCTCAGCTGTGAAAATGCCAAGCTTATAGCTACCACCAATCCCGATTCGCCGTTCCATTGGCTTAACAGAAAATATCTCAGCCGCGGTGACAGTCTTGACCTTTTCACTATGAAATTTTTAATTGATGACAATCCGTTTTTGCCTGCGGATTACGTTGAAAATTTAAAAAAAGAATATACGGGCGTGTTCTATGACCGATATATTTTAGGTCTGTGGCGGGCGGCGGAAGGGCTTGTTTATCCTCAGCTTCCGACTCTTTTTAAAGAAATTGTAACAGACCGGGTAACGGATAAAATTGTTTTCGCCGCCATCGGTGTGGATTTCGGCGGTAACGCTTCGGCTCACAGCTTTGTATGTACGGGATATACGGAGAATTTTGAAAAAGCGGTGGTGTTGGACGAGTTTTACATAAAAGAAAAAATTTCACCCACTCAGCTTGAGGATTTTTTTGTGGATTTTGTGCTGAAAAACTTGCGGAAATACAGGATTTACGACATCTACTGCGACAGCGCCGAGACCACTTTAATTGAAGGGCTTGGTGCGGCGGCAGCAAAACACCGTCTCCCCGTTGACCTTCGTCGTGCTCAAAAGGGACGTATTACCGAACGGATAAGGCTGACAAATCTTCTGATTTCCTCCGGCAGGTTTCAGATTTTATCCCATTGCCGTCATCTGATTTCCGCTATGGAAGAGGCAATCTGGGACAAGTCCAAACAAGAGGACGTAAGACTTGATAACGGCAGCAGCAACATAGACAGCCTGGATGCTATGGAATATTCTATGGAAATGTACAGGAAAGACTTGATTAGGGGATAGCGAGCGGGAAAAAGGAAAAGTATAAATTCGGCAGAGGCTTGCCCCTGCCCTGCCCACAAGAGGAAGAGCTTGTTTGATTTCCTGATGGGAAACACTATCCCCTAAGCCTTAATCCCTCTTACCACAGAAAGGAGATATTATGACTTTAGCTAATCAGATACGATATATCAGAAAGAATTTCGGAGAGATACCTGTTCGGCTTATGGCTAAGGAAACAGGTCTCAGCCGGTCCGGGGTTTGTCGGATGGCTCAGCGGCTTCATCTGACGGCAGATGCGGATTCTATCCGTGAGCTTCGTCTCAGACCAAAGGAAAACCCAAATCCCATTACTCCGACCACGTTACTTATTATTCAGCAATACCATAAAGAAGGCTGTAGCCCCGAGCTGATTGCCTACACCCTGGGCAGACCCGAAAAAACCGTAAGGAAAATAATGAAATTAATAGAAAATCGTAGCAGAAGTCAGTGAATTTCCAAAGGGCTTGTGCAAGGGGGTGGGCTAAAAAAGCGAAGCCTTATACGTGAGGTTCCTTTAAGGCTTCCCCTTGAGGGGAAGCTGTCGAACGTAGTGAGACTGATGAGGTGGTCTCCGCTACCTCAGGCTTAGGTGGTACACCTCATCCGTCAGCTTCGCCGCCCACCTGTCTCGCCGCGGCTCGGTCACATTTCGGCTCTGACAGTCCACCGGACTGTCATTCACTACCGAAATGCCGCTTCGCTACCCTCAAGGTGGGGCTATATGGCTTGTGCAGGGGTGGGCTGATTTCTAATTTCTAATTCCTAATTCCTAATTTCTAAGAAAGGTGGTTTTTATGATAATTACAAGCTATTTAAAAAAACTGGGATTTCATCCTGTTAATGATGAATTTTACAATACCATCAATTTATGGTTCGGGTGGTATCGGGGGAAGGTACCTTCCTTCCACGATTATTTCCAATACAACGGCAAAAAGACCATTGCCCGCAGTCGTGCCACTCTTGGTATGGCGAAGCACGTTTGTGAGCATTGGGCTAATTTACTGCTTAACGAAAAGATTAAGGTTTCGCTTAAAAATTCCAAAAGCGACAAGGCGGTTAAGGCTGTGCTCCGCAAAAACAATTTCTATTGCTGTGCCAACCGTCTTTTAGAGCTGACCTTTGCTCTGGGTACGGGAGCTTTTGTGGAATATCTCGACGGTGCTGAGGTATTAATCGACTATATTCGCGGTGATATGATTTTCCCTCTTACCTGGGATAACGACAAAATCACTCAATGTGCTTTTGCAGGAGAAAAATATATTAACGGCGAGAAATACTATTATATTAACCTGCATCTTTTAGAGGACGGGTATTATAAAATTGAAAACCGGCTAATTGACAGTCTCGGACGTGAAAAAGAGCTTCCCGCCGGGCTGTGCAGCGTATATTATACCAAAAGCAAGAAACCGCTGTATCAGATTATTATGCCTAATATCATCAATAATCTTGACCTCGACAATCCTATGGGGATTTCGGTTTTTGCAAACTGTATTGACGTTTTGAAGGGTATTGATTTGGTTTACGATAGCTATCAGAACGAATTTCGTCTGGGTAAGAAACGAATTTTAGTACCTGCGGGTATGGCACAGATACATAACGTCGGCGGTATGATGACACCTGTTTTCGATGATAATGATACGGAATTTTACGCTATGAGTGATAAATCTCTGACGGATTTGCGTGAAATTAATATGAGTCTCCGTCACGAGCCTCACGAGAAGGCACTTCAGAAAAACCTGGATTTATTGACGATAAAATGCGGTCTTGGCGGGTCGGACAGGTTCCGCTACGCCAATTATGCGGTTAAAACCGCTACCGAGGTCATAAGTGAGAAATCCGATTTATACCAGAACATAAGGAAACACGAGTTGCTTCTTGAAAATGCTCTTTTGGATTTATGTGATGCCCTCTGTCATCTATGCGGCTGTCTCCCCTCTGAGACAAAGATTTTTTTTGATGACAGCATAATTGAGGATACAGGCACCATAGCCGAGCGAGCCATGGCAGAGCTTCGTGAGGGAATTATAACGAAGGAAGAGTATCTGGAAAGGGTTTATGGATAAAAGAGGGGTCAGGGGATTTTCACAATGGAACGTGAGTGAGATTATAGCGTGAAGTGAGTATCTCTCCACCGTCAGCGCAGCCGATGCAAGGCTAAAGCCGTTCTTGCCCTCAGGCAAGAACGGCTTTACAGTAAATTTTATAAGGATTTGTTCATTGAGGAATGAATCCCACCACCGCCAGCGCGGTTCCCCTCTACGGCTCCCTTCGGTCGCTTGCATAAGCTCCACCGGCGAAATCATGGATTTCGGGTGTCACTTACCTTTAGGCAATGGAGGGCAGACGGGGGATATGGGAAATACTAATCCCTCTTATCGCCTTTATTTTATCACTTTCGTCTGATTATCTTTAAGAATTACGTCGTGTGCGCCGCCTTCCACTATACTGGTGGAAGAAACCAGGGTTATTTTGGCGTTTTTCTGCAAATCGGGAATTGACAGCACGCCGCAGTTACACATAGTGGAACGCACCTTGTTAAGTGACAGGGTTACGTTATCCTTCAGGCTTCCTGCATAAGGAACGTAGGAATCAACGCCTTCTTCAAAGGAGAGCTTGCTTGCGCCGCCCATATCGTAGCGTTGCCAGTTTCTTGCTCTGTTGGAGCCTTCACCCCAATATTCTTTAAAATAGTTACCGTTTATATTAACCTTATTTGTGGGACTTTCGTCAAATCTTGAGAAATACCTGCCCAGCATCAGGAAATCCGCACCCATAGCAAGAGCCAGGGTCATGTGATAATCATAGACTATACCGCCATCCGAGCAGATAGGAACATATATGCCTGTTTTTTCAAAATATTCGTCTCTTGCCGCCGCAACCTCAATAAGAGAAGTTGCCTGACCTCTGCCGATACCCTTTTGTTCTCTTGTGATACAAATCGAACCGCCGCCGATACCTACTTTAATAAAATCAGCACCTGCCTCTGCCAGGAACATAAAGCCTTCTCTGTCAACCACGTTACCTGCGCCTACCTTAACTGTATCACCATAGGTTTTGCGGATATAATCTATAGTAATCTTCTGCCATTCGGTAAAGCCTTCGGAGGAATCAATACACAGCACATCAGCCCCTGCTTCAATAAGCGCGGGAACACGCTGTTCAAAGTCACGGGTGTTTATACCCGCACCTACAACATAGCGTTTGGATTTATCAAGAAGCTCATTGGTGTTAGCCTTATGGGAATCATAGTCTTTTCTGAACACCATATATTTCAGCTTGCCTTCTTTATCAATTATAGGCAGGGAGTTCAGTTTATTTTCCCAGATAATGTCGTTAGCTTCGCTTAAGGTGGTATCCTCGCCTGCGTAGATTAAATCCTCGAATTTGGTCATAAACTCGCTGATTTTAGTATCAAGATTCATTCTGCTTATACGATAGTCACGGCTTGTCACTATACCGAGAAGCTTGCTGTTTGACGTACCGTCTTCGGTGATAGCTATGGTTGAATGACCTGTTTTCTCTTTAAGCACCAGCACATCTGCCAGAGTCTGGTCCTCGCGGAGATTGGAGTCGCTTGTTACAAAGCCTGCTTTATAGTTTTTAACCCTTGCTACCATAGCCGCCTCGTCTTCAATGGACTGAGACCCGTAGATAAAGGAAATACCGCCTTCCTTTGCCAGCGCTACCGCCATTTTATCATCGGAAACCGACTGCATAATTGCCGATACCAAGGGTATATTCATTTCAATCGCTGATTTTTCGCCCTTCCTGAACTTAACCACCGGCGTTTTAAGACTTACATTGGTGGGTACACATTCTCTTGAGGAATAGCCCGGAACGAGCAGGTACTCACCGAAGGTTCTTGAAGGTTCGCTGTAATAATGTGCCATAATATCTCTCCTATCTTTCGTTTATGGGTATATACTGTCTTCTTGGTGCTACGTTCATATATGCAGGGCGGATAATCTTTCCCGCATTAATTAATTCTTCTATCAGATGGGCACTCCAGCCTGCTATCCTTGCCATAGCAAAAAGTGGTGTATAAAGCTCTTTGGGTAAATCCAGCATGGTGTAGACAAATCCGCTGTAAAAATCTATATTTGCACTTACGCCCTTATAGGTTTTGCGCTCTTTCCCGATAATCTCAGGTGCAAGACGTTCAACCATTGCATAGAGGTTATATTCTTTGATTTTACCTTTTTCCTCCGCAAGATTTTTAACAAATCCGCGGAAAATATCGGCTCGGGGGTCGGAGAGGGAATAAACCGCGTGTCCCATTCCGTAAATCAGCCCCGCTTTGTCGAATTTTTCTTTCCTGAGCAGTCCCGTCAGATACTCGCCTACCTCGCCTTCGTCCGTCCAGTCGGATACCTCGTTCATCATATCTTCAAACATCTGGACTACCTTAATATTTGCACCGCCGTGTTTAGGCCCTTTTAAAGACCCCAGCGCCGCCGCAATAACCGAATAGGTATCTGTTCCCGATGACGCTACCACGTGAGTTGTAAAGGTGGAGTTGTTGCCGCCGCCATGCTCTGCATGAAGCACCAGCGCCAAATCCAGGATTTTAGCTTCCAGCTCCGTATAATTACAGTCAGGTCTCAGCATATATAAAATGTTCTCAGCCGCACCCAATTCCTTTTTCGGTGCGTGGATAAACAAGCTGCCGCCTCTGTGATAATATTCAAATACCTGATACCCGTACACCGCCAGACAGGGGAAGGTTGCAATAAGCTGCAGACATTGACGAAGTACGTTGGGAATACTCCTGCCCATAGGATTGTCGTCATAGGCATAAAGGGTCAGCACGCTTCTTGAAAGAGTGTTCATCATATCGGTGCTGGGAGCTTTCATTATAATATCTCTCACAAAAGAAGTCGGAAGGCTTCTGTAGTTAGATAAAACCTCTTTAAACTCATCTAACTGCGCCTGTACAGGCAGGTCTCCGAAAAGAAGGAGATACACCGTTTCTTCAAACCCGAACCGTCCTTCTCTTATAAATCCGTCAACTATGCTATGTATATCAATTCCTCTGTAAAACAGCTTGCCTTCGCAGGAAACCGACTGTCCGTCAACCATCTTGCTTGACACTATCTCTGATATTTCCGTAAGTCCCGTGAGTACCCCCTTACCGTTTATATCTCTCAGTCCTCTGTTTACCTTATTTTCAATATACATCTGCGGGTCAATTTTGCTTCCTTCAACGCAAAGAGCCGCCATTTTCTCGATTTCGGGTGTTATATCCGAATATCCGCCGCTTACAGTTTTAATCATTTTACATCATCTCCCTTCTCTCCGCACCCTTCGGGTATGGAAATTCAAAATTCAAAACTATCCCATTTCAAATTTTCTTTGTCCTGTTAAAAAGTGTCATTATATCATTTATTTTACCATAAAATCAGCTATAAGTCAAGCCATTTGATTATAAAATTTTTCTGTTATTTTTACGGCATCTTCAATACAGCCGTCACAGGAGCGAAGCTTCTTTCCGCCGCTACCCATAAGCTCGCAGCAGATTGTACTGCCGTTCATTCCTTTAAACTCCGCCGCCATCTTCCGTACCAGGGCGTAGGTATCGGCTTTCAGCCCGTTTTTGTTTATATATCCCGCCAGCATATACATTCCGCTGACCGCCCCGCAGGTTCCGTCACGCATACCGCCCATACCTCCCCCGAACCCCTGGGAAAGCTTAAACGCCGCAGTCTCATCAATATCAAATAAATCACAGCAGGCACAAAGCACCGCCTGCGCACAGTTATATCCATTTTTATGAAGCTCGATAGCCTTCTGCGCTCTCGTCATGGTTTTTCCTCTCCTTAAATATATTCATACAGTAATTTTATCACAAATTCTGCGGTTTGTAAATACTTTTTCTGCAAAACCTATTGAAAAATTATTCAGAATGTGGTATAATGATTTCATTAAAAATGAAATCATTAACTAAGTTTGCCCTTGCGGGCAAGTGAAGTTATCTAAAGATAGTGAAGTTTACTAAAGTAAGTGAAGTTTCGCCTTGCGGCGAAGTGGAAAACTTAACTTCACTTTTGCGTAGCCAAAAACTTCACTGCATAAGCAACTTCACTTTGAGCCTCAGCTCAAAACTTCACCAAAGGAATGTCATCTAAATCGTTCACTGATTCTAAAATAGATTTAACGTAAGTTAAATCTGTTCAGCGATATAAATCTCGGTGAGATTTTCGATATGTGCTAAAGCACTCGATATGCCGCCTTGCGGCAACGCGATTTATATCATATCGGGTTTAACCAAAGATTTGAGAGTGTTTGCGAAGATATACTGAATAATATTAACACCTCATCAGTCACTTCGTGACAGCTTCCCCTTGGGGGGAAGCCTTTAAAAGAATCAAAAAATTTTGTCCCTGACTTTACAAAATCATATGTGTGTCGAATGTTGTCGAAAGAAAAATCTCAGAAAAGAGGTGTAAAGCTATGAATGATAATAATGTAGTTATTTATCAGGATGACAACGGAATAACGAAAGTTTCAGTTCGTTTTTCTGAAGAGGATTTGTGGCTTACGCAAGCACAAATTACCGAGCTTTATCAAACAAGTAAATCAAATATAAGTGAGCACATAAAGAATATATTAGCTGCCGGAGAGCTTGATGAAATTTCAGTTGTTCGGAAATTCCGAACAACTGCTGCTGATGGTAAAAATTACAACACTGCTCACTATAATCTTGATATGATTATTGCACTCGGCTATAGAGTTCAGTCGCAGGTTGCAACCAGATTCAGAAGATGGGCAACCGAAAGATTGCATGAATATATGCAAAAAGGGTTTGCAATGGATGACGAACGCTTAAAACAAGGTGGAAACAGATATTTCAGAGAATTATTACAACGTATTCGCGATATTCGCTCGTCAGAAAGAAATTTTTATCAGCAGGTTACAGACATTTATGCTACTGCTACAGATTATGATCCGCGTTCGGATTTAACAAAATCATTTTTTGCTGCTGTTCAGAATAAATTACATTTTGCGGTTCATGAGCATACAGCGGCAGAGGTTATCTATGAACGTGTTGATAATGAAAAACCACTTGTAGGAATGACTAATTTCAAAGGCAACTATATAACAAAGGATGATGTTAAAATTGCAAAAAACTATCTTTCGGAATTAGAATTGCAAAGATTGAATTTGCTTGTTTCGCAGTTTCTGGACTTTGCAGAGTTTCAGGCATTGGAACAAATACCTATGTCAATGAAAGATTGGATAGAAGCTCTTGATAATCAGATTATTTCAAATAAGAGAAAATTGCTTGAAGGAAAAGGAAATATTTCACATAAACAAGCAATAGAAAAAGCAGAAAAAGAATTTGAAATCTATCGTACAAAAGAAATGAAACAATTAGAAAGTGATTTTGATAAAGCTGTTAAGCTGCTTGCTCAAAATAATTCTGAAAAATGATATATTTTTTGTCCCTGACTTTACAAAATCACAGAACAGATTTAACGTAAGTTAAATCTGTTCTGTGATATAAATCTCCGGTGAGATTTTCGATATGTGCTAAAGCACTTGATATGCCGCCTTGCGGCAACGAGATTTATAATAATATATATGAGGTGATAGAATTATGTCTTCATACATTCCGCCGCTGGCGCGGCTTATTGACGAATTTGCGCGGCTTCCCGGTATTGGCAGAAAATCTGCCGCCCGACTTGCTTTCCACGTTCTTAATATGAGCGAGGAGGAGGCTCGCGGCTTTGCAAGTGCTGTCCTTACGGCGAAGCAAGCTATAAGACATTGCAGTATCTGTAAAAACTTAACCGACCGCGACCCCTGTGCAATCTGTTCCGATGAGAGACGTGACAGGAGTATAATCTGTGTTGTGGAAAGTCCAAGGGACGTCGTTTCTATAGAAAAAACCCGTGAATTCCGCGGTCTTTACCACGTCCTTCACGGAGTTATTTCTCCTATTGATAATGTAGGTCCCGATGATATTTATATTAAAGAGCTTCTCGCCCGTATAACCCCCGAGGTCAAAGAGGTTATCGCCGCCACCAACCTGACGGTGGAGGGAGAAGCTACCGCTATGTATATTTCCCGGCTCCTTACTCCTCTCGGAGTTAAGGTAACAAGAATAGAAAGCGGTATCCCCGTAGGCGGCGACCTGGAATACGCCGATGAACTGACCATCTCAAGAGCTATGGACGGACGGCGGGAAATTTAATGTGCAGGTGCGGTTAGGCACTCGGGAGTTGAACCCCGCATGCCTTAAACTTTTATAATTTGTACTCTTTTAATTTGTTGTCCTCGTAAGGCGACAGCCTGACTTCGTCCTCCGCATTAAAATTGTACTAAATTCTAATGCGTTTAAGGTCGAAGAGTTTTTAAACAAGAAATTTTGTTTCAGATGAAGAGATTACAAGGATAATACTTTCGTATATCCGTAGGGATATCTGCAATTTGAAGCATAATTTCTATTTAGAACGCTCCCCGTGATAAACTCTCGAGTGCCTAAGGATGAAATTCACTGTGGAATTTCGGTGTTAATTTTCAATTTTGCA
>JAZSKI010000024.1:0-52213 GCA_045534775.1 Clostridia bacterium
GTTTGTTGTTACGCTAAATGTTTTAACTTCAGCAATAGGTTTAATATATGTTTTCATTACTTTATACCTCCCTATTATTCTACAGTAAATTCTACAGCATCAGCGATAACAGAACCTGTATATGCAGCTGCACGATATTTACCTGCTGCAAGGTTGTGGAATCTGATACCAAAGTATTTACTTGTTTCATGAGCAGGGCTTGTAGCAGGGAATTTAGGACCTGTACCTGCATCGCATACGCCGTCAGGAATTACAACGTCAGCCCAAGCTGAGCCTTCCCATTTTGTGAGGATTACGCCGTATTCTTCATCTGTGTTACCTGCTTTGGCAAATGCTGTTGTAAGACCGATTGTAGGTTCAGCATATACTGCACCGATTGTAGCTGCAGCATCTGCTGCAACTTCTGTAGCTGCAAGTGTGATTGTTGTATCAGCAGCAAGTGTGAATGTATATGTACCACCCATAGCATTAAATGCCATGCTTGCATCAGCTGTAGCTGTTGTGATTTCGTAACCTGCCATAGGTTTAGCTGTAACTGTTACTTCAGCACCTTCTTCATACTCTGTTCCTGCAACATAAGCTGCACCGTCAACTTCAACGTCAGCTACTACGTTAGCATCAATAGCTGTTGTGATTGTATAAGTTGCAGGTGCCTTTCTTGTAGCCCAAACACGAACTTCAGCTACACCAAAAGTGCCCGTACCAAACTCACGGCCTACAACTACGTATCTCTTGGATACTCTGTTCAATCTGTTGGAAAAACTAACTGTCTGCTGCGTTGTATCAGCATCTGTCAGCACCTCGGACTTACCTATCAGAACAGCACCCATATCAGATTCAAGTGATGCATCTGCCTTGTCTCCATACGCAGAATGAGAAGGTCTGTCAGCAAGCCATGCCTTGTAGCTTACATTCATAAAGGCCGTATTACCTATATATGTCATAGCTGTACTCGGGGCTATGGTAACAACATCAATAGAATTGATGTCATAATCCGCATAGTCTTCACCCAGGTCTACTGTGAAGAACTGAGTAATACCTGCATTATCATACCATACGTCAGCATAAGCATAGTTTTCTATGTTACCATCAGTTAAAACTTCGCCGCCTACGATGCCTGTTTTGCCCAGCGCAATGTTTTCGCCAACACGTTCTGTAGCCATTACGCGGATTTCAGATACGCAGATACCGCCCCCCCAGCCGTATTCATGACCTACAACAACATATCTTTTGTTTACAGCATCTGTATTATCAAATGTCAGAAAATTCTGCTCAGTAGCTCCTGTTGTAGCCGTCTGTGAGCCGATAAGTACAGCGCCTATAGCAGCAAGAGTGTCATCACGAACGTGGTCGCCCGGTAAGCTGTCAGCCAGCCATACTTTATACGTATTAGCGAACCAACCTGCACTCCATGAACCGGCGCCCGCAGGGTTTGGTGTAACCACCTCGATACTGCTGATGTCATATTCCGCATAATCCTCACCCAAGTCTACTACGAGAACACGCGACAAGTCAGTATAGCCTTCATAAGCAGCCTGATAAACAAAGTCATCTGTGCTACCGTTTGTCAGCGCTGCATTACCTGCACTGTAGTTTGCTGTAGTTGCATGATAAGCTGTTTTACCCAGTGCAACGTTTGTTTCCCCCGCTGCCGAAACTGTGCCGAAGCCTGCAAGGGTAGCAATAACCATAGCTGCTGCTACGATTTTTGCCAAAAATTTCTTTGCCATAAAATTTCACTCCTTCTAAAATATTTACGCACTCACAGCTTTCTGACTGCAAGCACGTTTGATAGTATAGAAAAATCTACATAATAATTATATCATAGCCGGGCGTTTCTGTCAACATTTTACATATAACTTTTTATAGTAATATGTACCAAAATATAATAAAAATATTTGTTCAAAATGCCAATCAAAAAAATTTGTCAATTTACACAAAAATGCGGCAACGGATTTTAAGAAAACCGTTGCCGCGACAGGGATTATTATTCAGCATCTGCAAGCTTTTCACCGCATTTGGGGCAGAAGTTATGATTATCCTTTACCTTCTCGCCGCAGGCGGGACATTCAACGACATTTTTGATTTCGTTTAATTTATCTTTAATATCCTCAATCTCTGCAAAATAGTCGTCTAAAAGAATACATTTTTCCGCCAGCTTTTCAGCATCTGCTTCTTCGCCGTTTTTATAAGCATCGTACATCATATTTCCTATTTCACGCATTACTCTTTTAATTTCCTGTTCTTTATCCGCAATGGCGAAATTGGATTTTACGGTCTGCGCAACCATTCCCGATGTTTTAACCGCCGATACGGTAAGCTCCGATGCTTTTTCCTTTACCATAGCTATAAAATCCATAAAATCATCTCCTTCAGTTATATTATACTCTATTTTTTATCTCATTGCAATAGTTTTATGAAAAAATTTTTATAAGCTGTTCAAAAGGGATGGCGGCGGGTTCGTTTTGTTGCCTGTTAAAATTATTTTACGATAATTTCAAAAGCTGCTGTCTGCGGGGGAATGCTGAAGGTCATTGCTCTTGAGTGAAGGGCTGTGATTTCGTCTCCTTCCTTGAGGTCTTCGACCTTAAGCTCATTTCCGTCTTTATCCGTAATTTTTGTTTCCTCCGATACAACGAGGGCAACCCGGTCTTGCGGAGCTTCGCCGCCTACTAAAATCATACCTTCCTCAAAGCCTCTGATTTCGCCTTCCAAGGTTTCGGTGGTTGCTTCTTCGGCTGAAATTTTAACCGATACAGGTGTGTTCTGAGGAGGAATACTCATAGTCATGGCTTCGGAATATTCGATTTCTACCTTTAAATCCTTCTCAAGAGCATCTGCTTTGATTTCGTTGCCTTCCGCATCAAAAAGCTTGGTTTCACCGCCGATATTCAGGATAACCTCGCCTCTTTCAATGTCTTCTACGGTAATGGTATTTTCGCTGATTTCGGTAATTACAGCCGTACCCGAAATTACTACGGGCTCTGTGATTTCTTCATCAGATACTGCGGGAGCTTCCGTAACAACTATATCGCCGTTTTCGCTGATAGTGTACTGCTTCTGCAGAATATCCGTTACAAAATTTGCCGGCACAAAGGTTACACCTTCGGCTGAAAGCACAGGGGCTTTCCTTAAGGGCATAGGAGCCATTCTTGCGAAGGTATAGGCATCCGCATCAATATTAAGGGTTATGTAGTGTGCACCCTTAATAAGAGTTATACCTCTTGTTGCCGCATCCCATTCTACCTGATAGCCCAAGCCTTCGCCGAGACTTCTGAGGGGAAGCATTAACGTATCTCCATCGGTATACGCCGCATCAGATACTGTTTTTTCATCAATAACCACATTCTGCGCCGCTACGCTTGCTGTTATTACGGTCATTGCCGCTATTGTCGCTAAAATTCTTTTCTTGTTCATCTTAATTATCTCCGTTTCTCCCATTTTAATTATTTAACTGCCCGTTATGGGGGACGGGGCTTTTTTGTGTTTACATAGCTTAGACGTAACAAAGAAATCAAAAGTTCCCGTTTTTGAAAAAATTTTTTAGTCAAACAATTCCTGAATTTCTTTAAGTGTCATAGCGGATAAAAGGTTGCCGCCCGTTTCGATTACGTTGTCTATCATATTTTGTTTCAGCTTTTGCAGGTTACAGATTTTTTCTTCTATAGTACCTTTGGTCACCAGCTTCATTACCTGTACCATCTTCGTCTGTCCTATTCTGTGAGCACGGTCGGTTGCCTGATTTTCCACAGCAGGGTTCCACCACGGGTCGTAGTGAATTACCATATCGGCACCTGTCAGGTTAAGACCCGTACCGCCCGCTTTGAGGGAAATCAAAAATACATCATTGCCGCCTTCGTTGAATTCGTTAACCATACGCAATCTGTCACGGCTTTTTGTTGACCCGTCAAGATAATAAAAATCTATCCCCATTTTTGTAAGCTCGTGACTGATTATCTCCAGCATGCTCGTAAACTGAGAAAATACCAGCACGCGGTGTCCCGATTGCATTGCATTGCCGATTATTTCTTTAAGCATCTCCAGCTTGCCGCTGCTGCCGCTGTAGCCTTCTATAAACAAGCCCGGATGACAGCAAATCTGTCTGAGTCTTGTAATTATGGCTAATATCTCGATACGGTTTTTGTTAAAGCCGCCGTCACGTGACAAAAGGTCAATCCTGTTTTTAGCTTCCGAAGCATAAGCCGCATAATATGTCCGTTGCAAAGGTTCAAGCTCAGATACCGTATAGGTTTCCACCTTTTCGGGAAGCTCTTTGATAACCTGGGATTTCAGTCTCCTTAATATAAAGGGTTTGATATGTTTAAGGAGATTTTCCAGCGCTGTTTTATTATCTTCCTTTATAATAGGAACCTCATACATTTTTCTGAACTTATGTCTTGTATAAAGATACCCGGGCATTATAAAATCAAAAATCGACCACAGCTCCACCAGGGTATTCTCAAGAGGTGTACCCGTCAGAGCGAAAAATGCTTTTGCTTTTATCCTCTTAACTACCTTGGCATTAATAGTATTGGGGTTTTTTATGTGCTGAGCCTCATCAATAAAGCAATAGGCAAAATCGTGTTTCAGATAAAGGTCAATATCACGTCTTAAAAGCCCGTAGGAGGTAATTACGAAATGACATTCCTCAAACCTGTGTTCTGCCGCCTTTCTGTCGCCCGGAGTTCCGTTTACTATACACGACACTGCTGAAGGTGCAAATTTTTCTATTTCCGACTGCCAGTTATACAGCAGGGAGGTTGGTGCAATAATAAGTGTCGGTTTTTTTATTTTCCCGTATTCACTCATTACAAAGGCTATAGCCTGCAGAGTTTTACCGAGACCCATTTCATCTGCCAGAATACCGCCGAAATTATATGCCGCCAGCAGTTTAAGCCATTTGAAGCCCGTTATCTGATAAGGTCGCAGAGTTCCCGTTATGGTTTCGGGAACGCTATACTCTTCATTTTCGGCATTTTCAAATTTCTCTAAAAATCGGCTGAAATAATCGTCACGCTGTATAATTACGTTATCGTTTCCCGCTTTATCGAGATAGAAAGCACGTCTTACAGGCAGGGTTACCTTATCAGCTTTTATATCTGCCGTTTTCACGTCCAGATTATCAAGCAAGGCTACCGTACCTTTTATTCCGTCTGCGCTCAAATCCACAAAGGTTCCGTTATCAAGTCTGTAATATTTTCTCTTTTCACGAACACCTGCTAAAATATTTGTCAGCTCGTGAGGGCCTATATCATCAAAGCCTATATCGAATTCCAATAAATTTTCGTGGCCCAGCCGTATGCCTACATTGCCTCTTGCAGGCGAAAGAACCTTGATACCGAAATCCTCCGAATAATATACCTCGCCAAATTCCCGCAGAATTCCCACGCCTTCCGTCAGAAAATCATATATTTTCCCGTCATCATATATGTAAAGATACCCTTTTTCGGGATAAAATCCCATTTCCGCCGCCGCCCGTACAAAGGCATTTTCCTGCCGCCTGTCGCGAAGAAGTACCTTTTCCGTCAGCTTGGGTTTCTCGCCCGAAAAATGATTAAATTCTATGCTGTCATAACAAAAAATCGCTTTAACAGATATAAATCCTTCGTCTGTACGGTCCAGATACAGCTTCACACGCAGTTCGCCTACTATAACATCACGGCGTACAAGGGGATCTATCTCTAAGCTTCCCGTAGCACGAAGCTTCGGCATAACTCTTGTTATTACCCTGGTTTTATCTTCCTTGTCAAAAATTATATAGCCGTCTTCAACTGCCGCTTCACGAAAGGCTTTTATACATCCCGCCTGTTCAACGGTGGTAATGTACATATCGTCCTGCCACAGGCAGACCATACAATCCTCCGTCAAGGGTTCTGCCGCCATACAGTCGTCAAATTCTATCTTATAACCTTCATCTTCCTTTGAAAGCTTATATTCAAGAGGAATATTGTCGTTTATTATTTGCATATCAGGCCTCATCCTGCCGTTGATTACTATATCGGCAGTTATCCCCGACAGCTCCCGCAAAACGTTTATCATAAGGCTGCCGCTGAGGATAAATTCTTTCTGTCTTGATACCATAGTCGGTTTTTTACGCATTGCTACCATCAACAGATTTATAAGCCCGATTATGTCGCCCGAAAAGCTATGACAGCTGTCGTCAAAGATAAAATTTTTCCCGAACTCTATGCTTTCGTTTGTACCGATAACTTCAAAAAGTGCGTACACATCCTTCACAACATAAAGCTTGTCTGTCCCGATTTTAAATCCGATTGCCAGACTGCATTCCCTGCTGTTTGAGGTAATTATTACCTGAGGCACAAGCTGTACTCTTTCCCTCGTTTTACTTACTCTGATGGCAGATATATCACGAATCAGCTTCTTCGCCGTCTGTTCGTGCTGCGTTTTTTCTTCCATTTGGTTTTCATTCCTTTCTGCCTTCATTAATTATATATTGTATGGGTCGGAAAGCCCGACCCATCTGTATCCCGCCTGTCCTAAATCGTAAAGACACCGTTTTCGTAAGCTTTGATTAATTTAATTATTTCAAAAAACAACCCGTTCGTCAGACTACGCCGCACGCACCTTATGCCCCTTTACCTAAAGGGGCTGTCACCGTAGAAAGCCGCCGCTATGACGGTTTTATTTACGATTTAAAAAATTCCAGGTAGCCCAGGTATGCCATATACACGTCCGCTTTGGCGGCAATCTCAAAGGGTGAGTGCATTGACAAAATCGCTACGCCGCAATCCACCGTATCTATGTTGAGATTTGCTACAAACTGTGCTACCGTACCGCCACCGCCTTCGTCTATTCTGCCCAGCTCGCCCGTCTGCCAGAATATACCTTTTTCGTTAAAAACAGTTCTGATTTTACCCATTAACTCGGCGTTTGCATCGCTTGAACCGCTTTTTCCTCTCGCACCCGTATATTTGCACAGTACGAGACCTTTATTAATATAGGCGGAATTGTTACGTTCATAAGCATAATCATAGGCAGGGTCAAATGCCGCTGCTACGTCTGCCGAAAGGCAGGTACTGCCGCTGAGACTGCGGCGAAGCATTAAATCATTATAGTTTTCTTCCTGTCTGCTGATTATCTCGGCAAATATATTTTCAAAAAACATTGAACGTATACCCGTAACGCCCATTGAACCTACCTCTTCCTTGTCACAAAGAACGCAAATAGCCGTTTTTTCAGGTGTTTCCGTCAAATCTATAATACTGCGCAGAGCCGTATAACCGCAAATTCTGTCATCCTGACCGAATCCGCCTACCATACTCCTGTCAAGACCCACATCACGTGCTTTTATTGCAGGATATGCTTCAAGCTCGGCACTTATAAAATCCTCTTCGCAGATTCCGTATTTTTCATTTAAAATCTCAAGAACCGTCTGTTTTACCTTGCTCTCCTCACAGCTTGCAGGAATTGAACCTATCAGAAGATTGAGTTTTTCACCTTCTATCGCCTCGTGCATAGGTTTTTTAACCTGTTTATCTGCCAGATGCGGTAATAAATCCGTTACACAAAGACAAATATCCTCACCGTCAATATCAATTTCCACCATACCGTTTTTTGTGCATACCACACCCGTCAATGCCAGCGGAATTGCCGTCCATTGGTATTTTTTTATACCGCCGTAGTAATGGGTTTTCATATAGGCAAGTCCCGTATCCTCAAAAACAGGTACGGGTTTTAAATCAAGTCGGGGTGCATCAATATGCGCCGCCACAATATTCGCACCCTCTTTCACAGGCTTTTTACCTATATGTGCAAGTACGATATTTTTGTTTCTGTTAATTAAATATACCTTGTCGCCTGCTTTTAAGACCCTCTTTTCTTCAATAGAAACATAGCCTGCCGCCCTCGCCTGTTTCTCGGCTTCGGTGGTGCATTTGCGTTCCGTAACACCTGTGTTCAAGAAATTTTTATAGCCTTCGGAAAAATCCGTTATTTCCTTCTTAAGCTCAGGCGTAGCTTCTGCCCAGACGTTTTTTGCTTCATAAAATAATTCGCTCATTTCTATTCCTCCGTTAATCATACAGCTTTTTATAGCTTTCGTAATATTTCAAAGTTTTGTTTACATAATTTTCAGTTTCCTCAAAGGGCATATCTTCAGGTAAGATGTTATCCTTTCCCGCCTGTTGCTGCCAATCCTTGACGTTGCCGCTACCTGCGTTATAAGACGCCAGTGCCATTATTAAATTGCCGTCATTATCCTTAAGTAGTTTTGCAATATACCACGTCCCCAGAGTTATATTTATCTGCGGGTCAAAAATGTCCGCATTTTCGTCTATGTCTATTTGCCCGCCAATCCATTTTGCGGTGCTGTCGGTAATCTGCATCAGCCCTTTTGCACCTGCACGGGAGGTCGCCTTTTCATTAAATCCGCTTTCCGCTTTAATTATAGCATAAATCAGATTTTCGTCTATGTCGTATTTTTTCGCCGCGCTTTCCACAAACCGCGAATATTTTTTCGGGTAGAGACTCGATTTTGTAACGGGCTTATATGCCAAGGATATTCCTATTACTGTCAGGATAAAAAATATGAAAAACAAAAATCTTCTTTTATTTATTCCAACTATCACTTACCATCCTCCTGAGGTCTTCGGCACTGCCGCTGTTTTCAATGACAATATCAGCCGATTTTATTAAAAGCTCCTGCGGTGTTTGTGCCGCTATTCTCCGAGCCGCTTCCTCGCGGGTCAGACCGTCTCTGTTCATAATTCTGGTTATACGGAGTTCTTTATCTGCACATACCACGATGATTTTTCCGCACAGGTCTTTCAACCTCTCGCAATCTATAAGCGCCGCCGCATCTATTATGATACGACTATCTTTGTTTTTTGCAATTATCTCCATCACCCGTTCAGTAATCGCCGGGTGGGTGATTTTATTGAGGATTTTCAGACGTTCAGGGTCGGAGAATACCGTTTCGCCCAGTTTTTTCCGATTTATGTCACCGTTTTCCAGCAGATATTCTCTGCCGAAATATCCGACAATTTCATTATATGCTTTCTCCCCCGGTTTTACAACCTCTCTTGCCAGCACATCGGCATCTATTACCGTCGCGCCCAAATCCCGAAGGATGTTTGCCGCCGTTGTTTTACCGCTACCGCTACCGCCCGTAAGTCCCCAGATTTTATCCTTTTGCCGCATACCAAGTATCGCCTCCGTGTACCTCTGCCGTAAGAGGTACTTTTAATTTAACTGCATTTTCCATATTATCGCGAAGAATTGCCGATACCTCATCAATTTCATCTTTATGAGTCTCTACTATAAGCTCATCGTGAACCTGCAAAATAAGTCTTGATTTTAAATTTCTCTCTTTGAGAGTCTGCGCTACCTTGACCATAGCAATCTTAATTATATCTGCCGCCGTCCCCTGGACGGGAGTGTTCATTGCCACTCTCTCCCCAAAGGATCGTTCAAGGAATTTTTGTGATTTTATTTCAGGGATATATCGTCTTCTTCCGAATATGGTCGATACGTAGCCCGTAGTCTTTGCTTCTTCCACAACATCTTCCAGATATTTTTTTACGCCGCTGTAGGTGGCAAAATAGCTGTCCATATAATTTTTCGCCATTTTGGACGAAATCTTCAAATCTCCTGCCAGAGCATAGGCGCTCATACCGTAGACTATACCGAAATTTACCGTTTTCGCACTCGCGCGTTGTTCTTTTGTGACCTCATTTTCGGGAGTGTTAAAGACCTGCGATGCCGTAATGGTATGAATATCCTGTCCGCTTTTAAAAGCGGAAATAAGAGTTTCGTCTTCAGCTATATGTGCCAGTACCCGAAGCTCTATCTGGGAATAGTCCGCGTCCAGAAGGGTATAATTTTCATCGGTAGCCGTGAACATTTTTCTGATTTCGCGTCCCAGCTCCATTCTGACGGGGATATTCTGCAAATTAGGTTCGGTGGAGCTTATTCTGCCCGTTGCCGTCACCGTTTGGTTGAATTTGGAATGAATTTTCCCGTCGGTTTTGTTTATTACCTGAATTAACCCGTCAACGTAAGTGGATTTCAGCTTAACAAGCAATCTGTAATCCTTGATAAACGATATAATTTCGTGTTTATCCTCTAAGCTGTCCAAAACCTCAATGCCGGTGGAATAACCTTTTTTATTTTTCTTCCCCGCAGGCAGTCCCAGCTTTTCAAAAAGCACCTCGCCCAGCTGTTTGGAGGAATTTAAGTTAAATTCACAGCCTGCCATAGAATATATGCTCTGCATTGTCACGTCTATTGCTGCCGTCAGCTTTTCGCCAAATTCCTTCAGGCTTTTTTCATCAACCTTAAATCCGTAATGTTCCATATCAGCCAATACCCTGCAAAGGGGCATTTCAATATCATAAAACAGCTCGTGCTGGTTTCTTTCTTCAATAAGCTTTTTATGAATATTATGGAGCATTACTATACCTTCCGTTACCTTATAGCCGTAGTCCGCCAGCTTTCCCTGTTCTATTGCAGAAGGGGAAATCCTGGTTTTTCCTTTCCCGAACATTTCTTCCTCCGTGGCAAAGCCGCACAGCTTTCCCACATCATAATCAGATTTTGTCGGTTCGCAGATATATGCCGCAACGGAGGTATCAAAAATCTCGCCGTTTATCTTAATACCGTACTCACGTAAAAGTCCTGTATCGTCTTTGTAGCTGTGAGTGATTTTTGGTTTTTCGTTTTCAAATATTGCCCTGATATTCTCAGGTTCATAGTTTCTCAAAAGACCGCCGCCCAAAAGGAAGCAATAATATTTTTTGTCGGTGCGGACAGCTACTGCCGCAACGCCCGTTTCGTCTGTGAACATATTATAGGCAACATACTGCGCCGCGGCTATTTCCTCCGCCGCTTTTTCGGGGTCCGCTTCGATTATTTCCTTTTCAAGCTGTGGCAGGGTTTCTTTTATACTGCCACCTGACGGCGTTATCTTAAGTCTTGCCATTATGGTTTTAAGCTCTAATTTTGTAAGCAGCTCTGCCAGCTTTTCTTCATCCGCTTCTTTTACGGCAAAATCTTCAATTTTTTCTTTTATGGGAACATTCCTGTCAATAGTTGCCAGAGTTCTGCTTAAAAAGGCGTTTTCCCTGCCGTTTTTCAGTTTGGTATGAAGGGAGCCGCCGATTTTGTCGAGGTTTTCATAGACTCCTTCAACAGACCCCCAATCGGAAATCAGCTTGCAAGCGGTTTTTTCGCCCACTCCCGCAACACCCGGAATATTATCAGAACTGTCGCCCATAAGCCCTTTTATATCGACTATGCAGTCAGGGGTTGAGCCGTATTTTTCTTTTACGGCATCTACATCCATAATCTGCGTTTGAGTTGCGCCGTTTTTGGTAGAGGTCAGATACACCGTTGTGTGTTCTCCCACGAGCTGCAGAGAATCTCTGTCTCCCGTTACTGCTATACAACTGATTTTATCGTTCTCACAAAGCTGCGACACCGTTCCGATAAGGTCATCTGCCTCATAGCCTTCAAGGCTTATCATAGCTATATTCATTGCGGAAAGCACCTCTTTCAAAAGAGGTATCTGCTGTGCCAGCTCCTCGGGCATTTTCCTTCTGCCCGCCTTGTACTGCTCATACATTTTATGACGGAAGGTAGGTGCTTTCAAATCAAATGCCATAACCAGATAATCGGGTTTTAAATCTTCTTTGTATTTCAGCAAAATATTTAAAAATCCGAATATGGCATTGGTATAGATGCCTTCACGGTTTGAAAGAAGACGCACCCCGTAAAAGGCACGGTTTACTATACTGTTACCGTCAAATATAACTAATCTTTTCATACTGACTCCTTATTTTGTTACAGCCGCAAGTATATCCCCGTGGATTTCTTCTATAGGACGAGGATTGCCGTCTTTACTGCAATTTATTCTTATCCAACCGAATTTTTCAGTCATTTTTATTGCTGTATTATAGGTGTTTCGCAAATATTCCAAATCCCGTTCGTGAATATCGGGCGTATTTGTACCGTCCGCCTTATTGCTTGCTCTTGCCAGCATCAGACGTGCCGCCACATCTGACGGCATATCGAGAAAAATTACCAAATCCGGGCGTGGTAGCTGTAATAAATTATATTCATAGTCTTCTACCCACTCAAGGTATTTTTTAAGCTCGGTTTCATCTTTGATTTTACACGCCTGATGGATTATATTTGAAGTGGTATACCTGTCGGCAACTATAGTTGTACCCGACAGATAGTCTTCCTCAAATTCTTTTTTGTAGGTAGCAAACCTGTCTACTGCGTAAAAGGATGATGCCGCATAAGGATTTACGTCCTGTGCAGCTTTGCCGAACTGTCCCTCAAGGTACATTTTAATGAGTGCCGCAGAATCGCTTTTATAATTGGGAAATTCCACGTGTTTTACCGCATTTTTCCTGTTTTTTAAGGCTTGCACCAACAGCTTGCTTTGAGTTTCCTTACCGCTGGAGTCTAACCCTTCAATTACTATAAGCCTACCTTTTGCCATATTTCCCCCTCTTTTCGAGCATTTTCCCGCAGGACATTTTCCCTTCGGGACAAGCTCCCGAAACGCAAGGCGGTCCTGCGTGCCTGAACAGCGTAGGTGCAACGTCCTTTACCAGTTTCAGCATTTTATCGGCACATTCTCTTATCTCCCACTGGGCTCTTTCACAGCAACGGTGACGGAAGAAATTTATAAGACTTCTGGCGTTCATAGTCACTACCATCTTTGTTTCGCAGGCGTTGGGAAGTACATATCTTGCATCCTCTATTGCCTTCTTTTCCGCCTTTTTTTCGTCCATACCTTCATTTACGTATCTTGTTTTTAAAATATCAGCCAGCTTGTTATAATTTTCCACATCATTTTCCATAGCCGCTTCAAAGATTTTCCTTGTTTCCTCATCTGCCGCTATTTCAGGAGGCATAATATATTCAAACTTATTTTCTGTTACATAACGCTGGGATTTAACGCTGTAGGATGCCATTCTGTGTCTTGTGAACTGTGCCAGAAGGCTTCTGCTTATCCCTTCAATGGCGAAGGTGAAGGTAACGTGCTCAACAGGACTTTCGTGACCTATATCCATCAGCATATTTAAAAAATTATCGGTTTTCTCCTGAGTTAAATTATCCATAATTTCACAAGCGTTGCTGTGGGAATAGCAAAGCTTTGCCGCCGCCGCCACAATTTTTTCAGGGTCGGGCGAATGTGCTATTAACCATACCTGCATTTTAAATTCCCTCCTTTTGTTTTTTACCGAAAAGCTTGACGCCTGTAACCGTCAGCATAAATTCAGGTAATGCCAGCATTCTGAAAAATCTTTTCGGTTCTTTTATAAGTCTGTATAACCATTCAATTCCTAATTTTATATAAATATCGGGCGCACGTTTCACGTTACCTGCATATACGTCAAGACAGCCGCCAAGTCCAATAGCAACCTTAACGCCAAGCTCGCCGCAGTTTTCAATTATCCATTTTTCCTGTTTGGGCGAACCGAGACAAACAAAAAGTATATCAGGAGCTTTTTCTTTTATATCCGATTTCAGGATTTCTTCTTCAGCGACATCGAAATAGCCGTCGTGAGTGCCGACTACCTTAAGACCCTTGTATTTTTCTTCCATTTTCATTTTAGCAGTCTCGGCAACGCCGGGTGCCGCTCCGAAGAAATACAGGCTGTAACCCCTTTCAGCCGCCTGCTTCATAAGCTCCAGGGATATATCATAGCCTGCCGCGCGGCTTTTTATGGGATTTCCCAGAATTTTCGAAGCATAAACCACGCCGATACCGTCAGCCGTGAGAATATCCGCTTTCTTTAAAAGAGCCGCAAAATTCGGGTCCTTATATGCCGACATGACAATCTCCGAATTGGGAGTAAAAACGCTGTGAAACCCGCCTTCTTCTATCATTTTCACAATTTCCGCCGTTACCTCTTCAATATTCAGCTTGCTTATTTCAACGCCTAAAATATTTACTTTTTCACTCATATCCTCCGATGCTCCTTCCCATTTTACCATATTATTATATTTTATCATATTTTTCAAAAAATTGCAACCTTTTTATAACAAAATATTTTTTTATCAAAACATATTAGTCCTTTCGGCGAATATATTATATCAGGAGGCGAAAAAAATGTATATTTTACCTTATAACCGAATTGCCGCCGTAGCCTACGCCTTAAAATGGGCGAATGCACGCAATCCCAAATATTACGCCTTTGATAAAATCGGAGGTGACTGCACAAATTTTGTATCTCAATGTGTCTACGCAGGTAGCGGTGTGATGAATTATACACCTACCTTCGGCTGGTATTACATAAGCGCCAATGACCGTGCTCCCGCCTGGACTTCTGTTGATTTTTTCTATGATTTTATGACAGGTAATATGAATGTGGGACCTTTTGCATCGGTGACGGACAGTGAAAATGCGGTTCTCGGAGACGTAGTCCAGCTGGGTAATTCTCTCGGAGAATTTTATCATTCGCTTATAATCACAAGAAAACGCGGTCCCCGCATTTACGTTACCGCCCACAGCCGTGATGTTCTTGATGAGCCTCTTTCCCGTTACAACTACGATAAAATACGTTTTCTGCATATTGAAGGTGTGCGGCATATTTAAAAAATGCGGTGCGGATTTTTATTAATCCGCACCGCAGTTTTATTAATCTAAAATTATAAGTAAGGTGGCTTCAATGCTACCCGGTACTTTTTTACCAAAGGCCGTTACTGTTACTCCTTCTTTTACATCACGGATTGACAGGGCTTTACCCTGTTTATCCTGTACCTTTGCATTGCTTGTGAATATGATTTCATTAACACCTGTAAGTCTTACATAACCGAGAGATGTGTTTACATACTCTACCACTCCCGTAGTAGTCGCACTTTCCTCAACTGCCGTCAGGTTAATTTTTGTTACGGTTTCACCTTCAACGGTGAGAGACACGCCGTCACCTAATCTTAAATCATAGATTTCAGCCGTTTCGTTGTTACGTACAATTTCAACCGTTCTGAGAACAGCATATCTCGTATCAACGCCATCTGCTCTTACCACGATAGACGGTGTATTGGAAATGGTTATCTCCTGGAGAATTCCCGTTTTGCTTGTAGTTTTGCTTGTAGCTGCTATATCGGTAATTACACCGTACTCCAAAGTAAGAGTAACGCTGTCGCCTACCATAATATCTTCAAGAGTTGCCGCTTTGTTATTCTTTCTCACATCAGGAGAGGTAGTAACCGTGTATTCTATGATTTCATCCGAAATCTCAACAGAAAGCATATATTCAGGTTCAATGGCAATATCTGTTATTTTACCTTTAACCTCTGTGGTTTTTTGTTCAGCCTTAATAAACGTCGCTTTGCCGTCAACTATATCAACCTTCACAAAGTCTTCCTTCTTAAGCTCGGTTACCGTTATGTTTTTATCATTCTTTATTATTGCAACATTTGAGTTCAAAGCATAAGTTGAGGTTATTGAGGTTATGGGGTCCTTTACCTTAATAACAGTACCGTTTTCCAATTTATCATAGCCCATATATATACCTTCTGTTGTATCCTCAAAGGTAGGTGAAATAAATTCAACAAAGGCTATGCTGTCGCCGCTGTAGGTAACTCTGATTTTACTGCCTGCAGGAATTTCACCCATAGTCGCTACAGCACCGTCAAGTCTTACGGGAACGGTTTTACGTACAGTAAGATTTTCGCTTGTGCCTTCCTCATCAATCATAATCAGGCTGTAGTTATCTGCATCATAAGAAGTGTAGCTACCCGACAAATAACTGAAATCACGGTTACCCATCACACGGTAAAGCAGGGTTGCCATCTGCGCACGTGTAACATCGCCCATTGGTACAAACATATTCTCGCCCATACCGTTCATAATTTCGTTTGCAGAAACATAATCAACATATCCCTTTGCAATTCCGGGAATTGCCTCAATATCATCAAAGGTCATATCAAATTTTTCTTTTTTGCTTGCTTCCTCATCTGCTCCCATAAGCTTTGTGAGAAGCACAGCCGCTTCATATCTTTTAAGGGCGAAGGATGCAACAGAATCTGCCACATAGGTTGATATATCATTCTCGGAAATTATGCCTCTGTATAAAAGATAAGCTATCTCATCCTTGTAGGGGGTTTCGTAGTTTTCAAGCTTTTCGCCGTATTTAATTTTTGCCAGCTCTTTATATTCCTCTGAGGATTCATCATTAAAACCGCAAATTCTTGACATAAGAACCAGGGCTTCCTGTCTGGAAACAGCCTTGTCAGGCTTAAAGGTACCATCCTCATAGCCCTTTATAATTTCCTGTGCGGACATTTCCTCCACAGCCGTTTTAGCCCACTCGTAATTGTCTCCTTCCATATCGCTGAAAGCATATCCGCTTATCGCCGAGGTACACATCAAAGCAGCCAGAGCCAAACTGCAAATTCTTTTTTTCATCATAATCACATACCTTTCCGTTAGTATAAATATTTCTATAATACAATAATACCATACTTTTTCAAAAATTGCAACATTTTTTTATATAATTTTATTAAATTTTAATGACAAACCATGGAAATATTATGTTTGGTTTACATAATGTGATGCTTTTTTATAATAAATAAAGCACGGCACGCAAATGGAAAACTGAGGATGAAAGATGAATTGGCTGAGGTTCTGAATCTTTGATTCAGGTAACCGAAGCTATGCAAGCGAAGCATAAGCCAAAGCCCGCCAAGCTGAATACATCGAAAAATTTGAATTTGCGGTGCTTTACGGCAGATGTCGCATTGGTAAAACTGCACTTATAAATGAGTTTATCAAGGATAAAAAACCATTTGTTTTATGGGTGTTGAAGGTAATGCAAGGCAAAGCCCTGAGGATTTTTCAAAAAGCATTACGGAAATGACCGGCAGACTTGATGAAGATATGTTATTTCCGTCTTTTCAGGCTACTCTTGAATATGTTTCAGGCTGTCAGAGAACGAGAGAATTATACTTGCCATTGACGAGTACCCCTATGTTGGCTGTGCATCAAAGAGCCTTGCTTCTGTTTGACAAACGAAAAGGTTAATTTTGGCATTTCAGAAACGCTTGTAAAACGCAGTAACCTATTCTCATATAAAACAACGCATTACTGCCTGTTTGCAAAACCGGCTTCACAAAAGGCTGTATTGACAAATCAGCTGAGATGGTAATGTGAGTTTGGCAGGGTATGAGGATATGATATAGCAAGGCCGCACCTCTTCTTGCACTTTCAAAAACACTTGAGCGAGGCGTTAAAAGGGTGAATTTCCGCAGGAAAATCCACCCTTTTATTTCACATTCATCAAAACCCTCTTGATGCGCCTCCGCCGCCGCTTCTGCCGCCTCCGCCGGAGAATCCTCCGCCGGAAAAACCACCGCCGCCGCTTCTGCCGCCGAAGCCACCGAAGCCGCCGTAGTAACCGCCGCGGTATCCGCCGTAGCCACCTCTTCCTTTTTTGTTGGTATTTAATATAATTATGAGTATGATAAATATTATCACAACAATCATATCGCCCATACCGTCATCGGTTTCTTCCCCGGCGTACGCTTCCGGGTTTCCTATAGCTTCTAAAATACCCTTATAGAGATTTAAAATGCCCTCGTCAAAATTATTGGCTCTCAGACTTTCCATAGCTTCCGCATCAATAATTCTGCCGACCTTGGCATCGTTTAAAATTCCTTCCAGCCCATAGCCTACCTCTACACGCACCTGTCTGTCACCTGTTGAAAGAACAATCAAAACACCGTTATCCTCTTTTTCACTGCCTATGCCCCAGCTACTGAACATATTATAGGCATACATTTCAATATCCATACCTTCGAGGCTTTCGACGACAGCGACTACTATCTGAGTGCCGTTTCCCTTATCATATTCAGCACTTTTGCTGTTGATATAACTTTCCGTTCCGGGAGAAAGCACCCCTGCGAAATCATTGGCATAGCTTCCCGTATGCTCAGGAATTGCCGATACTGAAATGGTAAGACAAAAGACTGCAATCACAAAACATATCAGCTTTTTCATTACATTATTCCTGTTCAAAGCTTACGCTCGGTGCGTTTTGCGCCCCTTCGGTCGCTTCAAAATAGCTCATCTGCTCAAGCCCGAAGAAGCCTGCCATTATATTTCTCGGGAAGGATTTTATCATTTTGTTATAACTGCCTACGGCATCGTTATATTCCCTTCTTGCTACGGCAATACGGTTTTCCGTACCTGCCAGCTCGTCCTGGAGCGCTATAAAATTCTGATTGGTTTTAATGTCGGGATAATTTTCCACAACCACCATAAGTCTTGAAAGTGCCGTTTCCAGCTCACCTGCCGCTTCAATTTTTTCGGCGGTATTTCCCGCGCCTACGTATTTTGCACGGGCTTCGGTTACGGAATTTATTATTTCCTGTTCGTGGTTCATAGCACCTTTGACGGTTTCAATTAAATTAGGAATTAAATCCGCACGTCTTTGAAGCTGAGTATCAATATTATAAAACGCCTGCTCAGCTTCCGTCTGTGCCGCTATCATTCCGTTATAGGATGAACCGAAAAGTGCCACTATCGCCACAACCGCGGCTATTATTACGCCTATTGTAATCCATATTTTTTTCAATTTATCGCCTCCTGAATATAAATATCTTTACGCTTCTTTTGCGGGGTCTGCCGCAAAGGCTTCCAGCTTTTGAAGCATTGCCGCTACGTTCTTTTTGAGTATGACATATTCGCGGACACCGTTTTTATTTAACACATAGTTTCTCTCGTCATAGCTTATATAATCGCACACAAGCTCTGAGCCGTCCTTATAGCTGAATACTATGCTGTATTCCGCAGGTCCCGAAGCTGTTCTGCCGTCAGCAAAGCCGTTGCAGCAAAGACCGATTACCTCCTGGTATGCCCGTCTGAAAGCAGTATCATTGGCAGTTGCACCGTTACAGAAGAATTTTTCGTTACCTTCTTCTCCTTCCATAGTCAGCACAATGCTTTTGCCTTTTCCCGATACGGTTACACCTTTAAGCAGGTCTATATCTATTATATGACAGAATTTTTCTACAAGGCTTAAGGTATCGACCTTAGCCAAGGTATCGTACATCAGGGGGTCCTGAATAAATACGCTGTCTGTTCCGCCTATATTTGCATAAACCCTTCCATCGTCGTTCTTTTTGCCGTAGTTTACTGCATAAGCGCCGTTTGCATCAACAATTTCAAGAGTTAAAACGGGAACGTCAAGCCCGTATTCGCCGAATTCTGACCTGTCGTCACAGACGAAATCCAGGGCTGTAACCGTCTGCAGATTCTCAAAGATTTTGCCTAAGTAATCGAGGCTTACGGCAACCTTTTTAGGTTCTGTCATAACGAGGGTTGTGTTCATTGAGATTTTACTTGCTTCCGCCTCGTCCATATTTATAATATTCGCCACAACTCCGTCTTTGTTTGAGATTTTAAACCTTTCAAGGCTTTGCCGGTCAAAGGTTATAAGATTTTTGTCACGGAAATCATTAGCGGCGACTTCAAGCGCCAGTGCATAGTTATCCGTTGTGGTATATATTATATCATTTATCTTTATAAAATATCCGTTGTCGCCGACTATCTCGTTGCCAAGCTTCAGATTATAGACTGTGCCGTCCTTCAGCTTCAGCACCGCTTCTGCCGCAGGTACATCAAGCCCGCACTTTTCATCTGTCATATTTTCGAGCTTGCTTCTAACATAGAAATTTGTGAAGCTAAGGAGTGAATTTTCTATAGCATTACTCGAATATTCCACGTTTCTGCCCTGAACAGTCCATTCCTCGCCGCTCGCCACAACAGTAAACTCATCCTTATCATTTTTTATGTAAAGACTTTCAATATCCGAGCTGTCACATTTTATTGCATATTCGCTTGCCGAGCTGGTCTCTTCCTTCTGTGTGTCGGGAGTTTCCTCGGTTTTTTCAGGGATTTTAAGCACCAGCAGGTACGCACCCGCCAGCAGGGCAAGAGCAAGCACACCGAGAATAATGTTACGTACGAGTCTGTCCTTCAGCCACATCATAAGTATCTCCTCCTGAGCCAGATTACAAGTCCTGCTATGAGAATTATAAGAGGCATAATAATTACGAGACCGTAGTACATAATCGTAACAGTTGTATTGGTAAGCTTAGTGATTTTGCCTTCGGTTATTACCTTAGGTGCTATTCTCAGATTGGTCTGGTTGTTGGTAAGCCAGGTTATAGCTCCCGTTACAAAAGACATATTGGCTTTACTGCCCGTCATTTCTTCGGGAAGCTCCAGAGCCGTATGACTGCCTATTACCATCAGACGTGAGGTTTTGGGGTTGGTTTTTTCCGATATCATGGCAAGGCTCAGCGGACCTGTCAAATCCCCTTCCTCAAGGTCCATACTCTGAGATTCGATATTTTTCTTACCGATTGCCTTCGCCGTTGTGGTTATTATCGGCGTAACCGTTGCTCGCTGAGTATTGCTGTCAATCATATTAAAGCTGGAGGAACCGTAGAAAATAAGCGGTAACTTCTGGCTTATAATTGTATTGTTGATTTCGTGGTTTGCCGTATTGGGAATCATAATAACAGGACTTTGCATAATTCTGCTTTCATCTTTTTCGAGAACCAAATCATAGTTCGGAATTACGCCCCATTCGGCAAGATAGCTGTCAAATCTCGGCAGAGGTACCATACCCGGTGTATATACCACCAGCATATTTCCGCCGTTATCCATAAATTTATCAATTTTCTCGCATTCCTCCATAGAGAAATCGCCTGTGGGAGTAATAGCGATAAGAAGCTTTGCATCAGCGGGAATATCGTTGTTTACAATATTTACCACCTCGTTTTTATAGCCCATAGTATCAAGGGTTGCGGTAAGTGCATCCGAATCGTTTTCTCCGTGACCTGTCAGGAAATAAACTGCCGATTCTTCCATCATACCGCTTACTGTTACAAGAGAATTGGTGAGCTTTGTTTCCAGCTCAAAGTTATAGTTTTCTTCGTCATCGCTGAAGGAAACGCCTGCGGTATATATTGAAGCTGCGGGAACGATTTTATATTTCTCGCCACACTCCAATATAATGTCGCCTGCCGCAATATTTTCGCCCTTTACCTGATAGCTGTAAAGCATAGTCTGGTTTTCATATACATCAATATATTCAACCTTGAAATAAGGGCTCATATTTTCATATTTTTTCATATATTCCCTGGTTATGGGAGAAATGTTTTCTTCTGTTGAAAGAACGCTTACCTTAACCTCTTTATCCAGCCTTTTCATTACGTCCTTTGTTTCCTGTGATATGTCGTACTGCTGAGCCGCAGTCATATCAATTTTCAGCGGAAGCTTGTCCGTCAGGGCTGAAACGATTACATTTACCATTATCACGGCTGCCACAACCACAAGGGTAACAATCCACGAATTAAGCCTGTATTTTATGTTTGAACTTTTCATGTTTCTTTACCTCCTTAGCTGTAGCGTCTTTTTTCTATGTTGCGTGTAGTTAAGAACAGCATTACAAAAATAAAGCTGAAATAATACACTATATTGGACAGATTAAGCAGACCGATACGGAAATCCGTATATCTTGCGAATACCGAGAACCAATTTATCACACTTTTTACAACGGGCTGTGTGATAGATGCTGTCCAGCTGTCCATAAAATAAATTGCAAACAGTACCATAAAGGTCACAATAGCTGATATCACCTGGCTTTCCGTAAGAGATGATATAAATACTCCTATCGCAATGAATACCGCCCAAATCAGTACAAAACCGATATATGCACCGATAACCTCGCTTAAGATAGGCTTTCCTATGATAAACAGAATTACGGGATAAATCAGGGAAACTGCCAGCGTTATGGCAAAAACAGACAGCGCCGCCAGATATTTCCCCAGCACAATTTCCGATATATTAACCGGTGACGTTATAAGGAGCTGGTCTGTTTTCTTGTTTCGTTCTTCGGAGAAAAGCTGCATGGTAAGTACAGGTACTATAAACAGACATATTACGTTTATGTTAGCTAAAATATAATCCACGTTGGCTACCTGATAGTATGTAATACTGCTGATGAAGAACATAGCAGCAAGTGCCAGAAAGGGACTCATAAAAATATAGCCTATAGGTGTTAAAAAATAATTTCTTATTTCTTTTCTGAAAATTGCGTACATTACTGCTCAGTCTCCTCACTTTGAATTTCTTTGGCTGTTTCGGTCACCATCTCACCGCATTCTTCCTCGTCATCAACCGTATGCTCGGCGGTTACGCTGATGAATATTTCCTCTAAGGTCTTTTCCATAGCTTTTATCATAAGAAGGGGTATTTGCTTTGCCGCAAAGAGATTAAACAAATCATTTCTTATATCCTCTCCGTCCTGGGCTTCTATCAGCACATCAACGGTGCCCTCCTCTTTTTCGCCCAATACGGAAATTGTTTTAAGATTCTGCAAATCGGCAAGGATATTTTTAACTCTGTATTCGTCGCAAGCGGCACGAATCTGAAATCTTCCGCTTATACCACTGCCTGACAGGTTTTCGATGGTATCCATAGCCACAATTTTACCGCGGTTTATAATTACAACGCGGTCACAGACTGCCGTTACCTCCTGCAGGATATGGGTACTGAGTATAATAGTACGTTTTTTACCTAGAGCTTTTATAACATTTCTGATTTCGATTATCTGTCTCGGGTCAAGACCTACCGTAGGCTCGTCCAGCACCAGCACCTCAGGGTCGCCTACAAGCGCCTGTGCAAGACCCACTCTTTGTTTATAGCCTTTTGACAGGTTTTTAATGAGCCTGCCTTTTACGGTATCAACGCCTACCGTTTCCATAACCTCTTTCAGGTGAGCCTTCCTCGGCAAAGTGGTTTTCTTAAGGTCATAAACGAAATCCAGGTATTCCTCTACCGTCATATCAAAATAAAGCGGCGGAAGCTCGGGCAAATATCCGATTTTGGCTTTTGCCTCGTTGGGTTTTTCCAGAATATCAAAGCCGCAAACAGATATATTTCCGCTTGTGGAGGAAATATATCCCGTTAAAATATTCATAGTTGTAGATTTTCCCGCACCGTTTGGTCCTAAAAACCCAAGAATCTCACCTTGTTTTACGTCAAATGAAATATCGTTTACGGCTTTGCTTGAGCCGTATTTTTTCGTCAGATTTTTAATCTCAATTACATTCATTGCTTTCTTCTCCCTGCAAATCAATTTTTATCGAAAGCTCTGTGAGCTGCGTAGCATCTACTACATCAGGAGCATTGGTCATAAGCTCGGATGCGTTTTGTACCTTGGGGAAGGCTATTACGTCACGGATAGAATCCTTACCCAGGAGCAACATTACAAAACGGTCAAGTCCGTATGCCATACCGCCGTGGGGAGGTGTGCCGTATTTAAAGGCTTCCATTAAAAATCCAAATCTCTGCCAAGCCTGTTCTTTTGTAAAGCCTAAGGCTTCAAACATCTTCTGCTGAAGGGAGGAATCATAAATTCTTATACTGCCGCCGCCCAGCTCAACGCCGTTTAATACTATATCATAAGCCTTTGCACGTGCTTTTGCGGGGTCTTTCGTCATCAGCTCTATATCCTCGTCCATAGGTGAGGTGAAGGGATGATGCTTTGCCACATAACGGTCCTCCTCCTCGCTGTATTCAAAGAGGGGAAATTCCGTTACCCAAAGGAGGTTGTACTGATTTTTATCAAGCATATCAAATTTCTTTGCCAGATGTAATCTGAGTGCACCCAGGGCATCATATACAACGCTGTCTTTGTCGGATACTATAAATATTGCATCGCCTGTTTTGGCGTTAGTTTTTGCATAAATTGCTTCCAGCTCTTCTTCCTTAAGGAATTTCGCAACGGAGGATTTAACGCCCTCTTCGGTTTTTACTATCCACGCAAGTCCTTTTGCACGATAAGTTTTCACGAATTCGCCCAGAGCATCTATTTCTTTTCTTGAAAGCTTGGCTCCGAGACCTTCTGCGTTAATGGCACGAACGCTACCGCCGTTTCTGAGATTATCGGAAAATACCTTAAATTCGCTGTCTTTCAGCACATCAGACAGGTCCACAAGCTCCATAGCGAATCTTGTATCGGGTTTGTCGCTGCCGAATCTGTCCATAGCTTCTTTATAAGGCATTTTCGGCAAGGGAAGCTGAATATCCACGTCAAGCATTTCCTTAAAAACCCGCTGAATAAACCGTTCATTCAGTTCCATTACGTCCTCAGCACTTACAAAGGACATTTCAAGGTCAATCTGAGTAAATTCAGGTTGTCTGTCCGCACGCAAATCCTCGTCACGGAAGCATTTTACTATCTGCACATATCTGTCATAGCCCGACAGCATAAGTAGCTGTTTATACATCTGCGGTGACTGGGGCAGAGCATAAAAGTTACCCGGATGCACACGGCTGGGTACAAGATAATCTCTCGCACCTTCGGGTGTGCTTTTAACCAGCATGGGAGTTTCTATTTCCAAAAATCCGTTTTCGTCATAAAAATCACGGGCTATTTTAGTTACACGGTGACGTGCTTTCATAGCATTTTGCAAATCGGGTCGGCGAAGGTCCAGATAACGGTATTTAAGTCTTGTTTCTTCCTTTACGCTTGAGTTTTCTTCTATCTGCACAGGCAGAGCCTCCGATTTATTTAATATACGAAGCTCAGTGATTTCAATTTCAATTTCGCCCGTTTTCAGGTTGGGGTTTACTGCGCCGCTCCTTTTGCGTACCGTACCCACCGCCGCCAAAACGTATTCAAGATGGACGCTTTTTGCCTTTTCGAGTATCTCCTCCGAGGTTTCGGCTACCAGCTGTACTATACCCGTAATGTCACGCAAATCAATGAACACCAGACTGCCAATGTCACGCACCTTACCTGCCCAGCCCATAAGAGTTACGGTTTTGCCTATATCCGCCGCCGTCAGCGTTCCGCACATATTTGTACGTTTCAGTCCCTGTAATGTTTCCACTCAATATCAATCCTTTCAGTTTAAATGATTTTTCAAATCCTTTATTTCAACCTCGGTGCTTTCGCCCGTTTCCATATTTTTCAGCATACATTTCCCGCTTTCGATTTCGTTATCACCCAAGGCAGTAGTATATTTCGCACCTATTTTATTTGCATATTTCATCTGTGCCTTAAGGCTTCTGCCCATACAGTCCCGTTGCACCGAAATACCTTCTTTTCGCATATCATAGACTAATTTTATGCCATAGCTTCTCGCCTTTTCGCCAAGCTCACAGATAAACAAATCAGGTGCCGAATTTTCGGTAAATTCGCGATTTTGTGCTTCAAGGCACAGAATAAGCCGTTCCAGACCCAGACCGAAGCCTATACCCGGAGTTGGCTTGCCGCCAAGCTGTTCTACCAGCCCGTCATACCTGCCGCCGCCGCAGACCGTACTTTGAGCTCCCAAATCCGTAGATTTAATTTCAAATACGGTTTTGGTGTAATAGTCAAGTCCACGTACAATTCCTTCGTCTATATTATATTTAATTCCCATAGTATCGAGGTTTGTCCTGAGTCCTTCAAAATGGTCCCTGCATTCATCGCAGATATAATCCAGAAGCACAGGGGCATCCTTTACCGCATCCTTACATTCCTGTTCTTTACAGTCAAGTATTCTCATAGGATTTTTATCAAACCTGGTCTTGCAGGTATAGCAAAGCCTGTCCAGCTTCTCATTTAAGAACTGTTTGAGTTCTTCGTTATATTTTTTTCTGCATACGGGACAGCCGATGGAATTTATATTCACCGTAAAGTTTTTAAGTCCTATCCTTTGGAGGAAGGTCACTACAAGGGAAATTACCTCTGCATCAAGGCTGTTGTCACTGCTTCCGAAGGCTTCAATTCCAAACTGTCTGAATTCTCTGTATCTGCCCGCCTGAGGTTTTTCGTTGCGGTAACAGGATATCATATAGTACAGCTTCACGGGAAGAGCGTTTTCAAGCAGATTATGCTCCAAGACACTTCTTACAACTCCCGCCGTACCTTCGGGGCGGAGAGTTATGCTTCTGCCGCCCTTATCCTCAAAGGTGTACATTTCCTTTTGTACCACATCGGTGGTATCGCCTACGCCTCTTTGGAACAGATTTGTATATTCAAATACAGGTATTCTTATTTCTTCATAACCGAAGTTTTTGCAAATATCTCTGATTATCCCTTCGATATACTGCCATTTTGCCGCATCCTGCGGTAAAATATCATAGGTTCCTTTAAGTGCTTGAATTTTCTCCAATTTTTTCTCCTGCCTTTATAAAATAATCTGCAAAGCCTATTTTACCATAGCTTCTGTTTCAGCCCTCATCTGTGCAAGTATGCCTTCTGCTTCTTCTATGCTTTTGCCTTTAGCTCCGAAATAGAATTTTATTTTCGGTTCTGTTCCCGAAGGACGTGCCGCTGACCAGCAGTCGTCTTCCATTTCAAAAAGAAGCACGTTGGATTTAGGTAAAACTATTTCATAAGTCTTTCCGGTTTGAGTATCGGTTTTCACACCTGATGTATAATCGCTTAAATATTTCACTTTTTTACCTGCCAGTTCCTTAGGCGGATTCTGGCGGAAATTTGACATTATTTCTTTAATTCTCTCAGCTCCCGCCGCACCTTCAATGGTGATGGACATAAGATTTTCTCTATATGTACCGTACTTTTCATACAGCTCACAAAGTCCGTCATAAAGCGACATATTTTTCAGCTTATACCACGCCGCCATCTCGGAAATAAGCATAGAAGCTACCACGCCGTCTTTATCTCTTGCGTGAGTTCCCACCAGATAGCCGTAGCTTTCCTCAAAGCCCAAAAGGTATGTTTTATAGTTGTTGTTCTGTTCAAAATCCTTGATTTTTTCGCCGATGAACTTAAAGCCCGTCAGCACGTTCATAACATCAATGCCGTAGCTTTTACAGATAGCATCGGTCATATAGCTTGTTACTATGGTCTTGATTACAACGCCGTTTTTAGGAAGCGTTCCGCTCAGCTTTTTACTTGAAAGAATATACTCTGTCAAAAGAGCACCTACCATATTACCCGTAAGGGCAATGTACTCCCCTTCTTTGTTCCTTACCACAACGCCTATTCTGTCGCAGTCGGGGTCAGTACCTATAATGAAATCCACATCTTCTTTTTTCGCCAGCTCTATGGCAAGGTCGAAGGCTTCTCTGTTTTCGGGGTTAGGTGATTTAACTGTCGGGAAATCGCCGTCAGGCTGTACCTGCTCATCTACCAGCAATACATTTCTAAAGCCCGACATTTCGAGGATTTTCCGAACGGGAATATTTCCGCTGCCGTGAAGAGGTGTATATATCATTTTAAAATCGTTTGCCATAACCTCTACCGCTTCGGGGTTTATTCGCTGTGATAATACCTCTCTGAGGTATGAATTATCGAACATCTCACCGAACATCACAATTCTGCCGTCAGCCAGAGCTTCGTCAAAATCGCAGGTCTTTACATCAGCAAATATATCGGTTCTTTCAATTATTTCGAGTACCTTGTCTGCCGCTTCGGGAGACATCTGACTGCCGTCATCGCCGTATACCTTATAGCCGTTGTATTCGGGCGGATTGTGGCTGGCTGTTATCATAACACCTGCTGCAGCACCGAAATATCTTACGCCGTAGGACAGCTGAGGCACAGGTCTCAGCCTGTCGGACAGATAGGCTTTTATATTGTTTGCCGCAAGACAAGCTGCTGTTTCTTTGGCAAATAACTGCGAGTTGTTACGGGAATCATATGATATTACAACGCCCTTTTCCTTTGCTTCTGCTCCCAGGGATGAAATGAAATCCGCCAGTCCCTGGGTTGCTTTTCTTACGGTATAGCTGTTCATTCTGTTGGTACCTGCCGCCATTATTCCACGGAGACCTGCCGTACCGAACTCCAGACTTTTATAGAACCTTTCTTTTATTTCTTCTTCATTCTCAGCTATTGCACCAAGCTCCGCCCTTGTTGCCTCATCTGCCATTTCAATCCATCTTGAATATTCTGCTCTGAAATCCATTTAGTTTCTCCTCCTATTATATAATATAAATATTACTAATTTTATACAAAGTTGTGAACAAATATGATATTTTATTTATATTTTGCTTTCAAGCGAAGGGTATTATCGAGAATACGTTTTCTGATTCTGATATTTTCGGGTGTTACCTCCAGAAGCTCGTCCTCGGCTATAAATTCTATAGCCTCTTCAAGGCTCATTCTTTTTGGCGGTATCAGTCTCAAAGCTTCGTCACTTCCCGACGCGCGCGTATTGGTAAGCTGTTTTTTCTTACAGACATTAACGGCTATATCCTCCTGCTTGGGAGACATACCTATTACCATGCCTTCATATACGGGAACGCCGGCACCGATAAACAGCGTACCTCTGCCCTGGGCATTATAGAGCCCGTAGGTTATGGATTCCCCGCTTTCAAAGGCTATAAGCGAGCCTGTAAGCCTGCTTGTAATCTCGCCCTTGAAGGGTCTGTAATCATAGAATACGGAATTTAAAATTCCTTCGCCTCTTGTGTCTGTCAGAAACTCGTTTCTGTAACCCAGCAAGCCTCTTGTGGGAATAATATATTCTATTCTCATACGGTTGCCCACAGGTGACATCTGCACAAGCTCTGCCTTACGGATACCCATTTTCTCCATTACGCTTCCCACCGCTTCTTCGGGGACATCTATAAGCAGGCGTTCCATAGGCTCGCATTTTTCGCCGTCTATCTCTTTAAACAGCACCCTCGGCGTGCTGACTGCAAATTCATAGCCCTCACGTCTCATAGTCTCAATTAAAATCGAAAGGTGCATTTCTCCTCTTCCCGACACCTTGAAGCAATCGGTGGTTTCGCCTTCTTCAACCCTCAGCGAGACATCCTTAAGAAGCTCTTTGAAAAGTCTGTCGTGGAGCTGTCTTGAGGTTACGAATTTTCCTTCCTTTCCCGCAAAGGGGCTGTCGTTTACCTGGAAGGTCATCTCAAGAGTCGGTTCGCTGATTTTAACAAAGGGCAGAGCCTCCGGATTTGTAACCGCCGTTACCGTATCGCCGATGGTTATGTTTTCAATACCCGAGAAGCATACTATATCGCCTACCTTAGCCGTCTCTACAGGCACACGATTCAGCCCGTCTATCTGGAACATCTTTACTATCTTACTGCGGTAAGGCTCTTTTTCGCCGTGGTAGTTACAAACACTCACTTCCGTATTCTGTTTCATCACACCCCGTTCTATTCTGCCGATGGCAATTCTGCCTACATAATCGTTATAGTCAATAGAAGATACAAGCACCTGCAAATCACCCGTTTCATCACCCTCGGGTGCAGGTATGTAATCTACTATGGTATCAAAAAGCACCTTCATATCCCCACCGGGTACTCCGGGGTCTTTGGTGGCAATTCCTGCCCTTGCAGAGCAGTATATAAAAGGAGAATCAAGCTGCTTTTCTGTTGCATCCAGCTCCAGAAGAAGCTCTAAAACCTCGTCCTCCACCTCACCCAGTCTCGCATCAGGTCTGTCGGTTTTATTTACCACTATGATAATTCTGTGACCCAGCTCCAGGGCTTTTTGAAGTACAAATCTTGTCTGCGGCATAGGGCCTTCCGCCGCATCTACCACCAGAAGCACGCCGTTTACCATTTTCAGCACACGTTCAACCTCGCCGCCGAAATCGGCGTGTCCCGGTGTATCTATTATATTTATCTTAACATCCTTATAATGGGCGGCGGTGTTTTTTGCGAGAATGGTAATTCCTCTCTCCCTCTCAAGTGCCCCGTTATCCATAACTCTGTCCTGTACCACCTGGTTTTCCCTGTAAACTCCACCCTGCTTCAAAAGCTCGTCCACAAGAGTGGTTTTTCCATGGTCAACATGGGCTATAATTGCAATATTTCTTAAGTCTGTCCTCTTCAAATTCAAAATCTCCAATCGTTATGATACATTTGTCGGAACGCTTAAAACTGCACATATACATACGTCCCCCTTATATTATACTACATTCACATCAAATAATCAAGTAAATGTCTGATTTTTTTTAATTTATTTTTAAAAAAATTCCCCCTTCGGCCGAGAGGCAAGGCAAGCATCAAGGTTCTCCAAAATATAGAAATCTTTGATTTCGTTATTTTTTGTAAGGTTCTTATATTTTTACTTCGTAAAATCAATAAGCTTTTCGCTATTGCTTAAAGCTTGATATAATATGAATTCTCGTCACATCAGCGGCATATCAGGTGTACCGGCACATATCGGGTCATTTATGGCATATCGAGAATTCGTCAGAATTCATATTGACGTTTTCAAGCTTCACTTGGAATCATTATATATTGCTTACCCTTATTTGTCAACACTTTTATATACAATTCATAGCCTTTTTCGTTAACTTTTTTATTTCACAAAGCAGAAAACATTATTGACATTCAATTTTTACTGTGCTAGAATGAAGTCGACAGAAAAATGAAAGGATATGAATACGATGGCTGCTATGGCAAAATGTTTTTCAAAAGTTAACAGCTTTTATTATTTTCCGAGCTTTTATTATTTTAGAGCTTGGGCTTTTTGTCGTGGAAAAATTCAATATGCCGTGAGTAATTCATGTACTGATTTTTAATGTACATTATATTTTAAAAATTGTTTATTTTTAAAAGCACTCATGGACGCATGAGTGCTTTTTGAGTTTTCAGGAGGAGATTTGAAATGATTATTATTGTAAAACAAAACGCTACAGACCAGCAGCTGCAGCCCTTATGGGATAAGCTTAACATTCCCGGTATCAGTATTCAGGACGTGTCGGGTCATAATACCAGAATTTTTGGTATTGTGGGTGATACCTCCAAAATCGACATCAGCAACATCCAGTCTGAGGAAGCTGTTGAGAGAATAACGAGAGTTCAGGAGCCTTATAAGAAGGCTAACAGAAAGTTCCATCCCGAGGACAGCATATATAACATTGCCGGAAAGCTGGTTGGCGGGGATAAGCTTTCCATTATAGCAGGTCCTTGTTCGGTAGAAACAGAGGAGCAGATAATTGAAATCGCAAAGGCTGTAAAAGCGGCAGGTGCTTCCTTCCTTCGCGGAGGTGCTTTTAAGCCCCGTACATCTCCCTATTCCTTCCAGGGCTTGCATGAAGAGGGGCTTCGTATGCTCGCCGCCGCAAAAGAGGCTACGGGTCTGCCCATTGTAACGGAGCTGATGGCGGCTTCTCATATTGACGCTTTTGAAAAATACGGTGTTGACGTTATTCAGATAGGTGCGAGAAACGTACAGAACTTTGAGCTTTTGAAGGAGTTGGGTCATCTGAATAAGCCTATACTTTTAAAACGCGGTCTTTCCAGCACCCTAGAGGAATTTTTAATGTCCGCCGAATATATTATGGCAGGCGGTAACGAACGTGTTATCCTCTGTGAACGCGGTATCAGAACATACGAATCCTACACCAGAAACACTCTGGATTTAAGTGCCGTACCCGCTCTGAAGCGTATGAGTCATTTGCCCGTAATTATCGACCCGTCCCACGCCGCAGGCTTAAGCTGGATGGTTGAACCTCTTGCCAAAGCCGCTGTTGCGGTAGGCGCTGACGGTGTTATGGTCGAGGTGCATAATAATCCGCAGAAGGCTCTTTGTGACGGTGCCCAGTCCATCACCCCCGAAGCCTTTGAAACCCTGATAACAAAGCTCCGTGTAATAGCCGCCATTGAAAACAAAAGCATATAGTCGGGGAACAGCTTTTGTGGTACGCCGAAATTGCAGATGCTACGGTGCATCAGAAATTGCCGCCCCCTATGCTGTGCAATTTAATCAGCATTTACCCGCGTGGCAGTTATCCGGTAATGTAACTGCACGGTACAGTTAAATCAGGCACCAACGGTATTATTGTTATAAATAGTCAGGTGGCTGTTAAAAAAGCCCCGCTAAAGCCCGAGGATGAGCCGACCCCCAAAAGTTAGACCAAAAATCTAACGCTTGGGAGGTCGGTTTTTTTGTAAAAAATTGGCTGAAACCATAGCAAAATCAGCCAATTTGCGGTATAATACAGTTGATGAAAAATATTAATAACTACCGCAATAAACATTATACCATATTTTTAAACGGATTAATTTTGCATATCTGAAAACCAGTAGTTTTCCATAAAAACTCAAAAAAGGACCTCCTTTTAGAGATCCTTTTTCAGTCTTGGGGACTTTTTAAACAGTCCCTTTTTTAACAGTTTTCTTCAATAAAGGTTATTACGCCACCGGCCCTGCGTGACACAGGCTGTGTCTGAAGCCCGCATAGCAATATTTGCCGAAATCTCCGTGAATATCCTTTTCCCCTTCTTCCGGCAGTCGGTCAATTCTGCCACTGCCTTCTATCCAATCCATATTAAAATCTTCCTGAAAGGTTGTAGCCCCTTTATCCGACATTGCACCGTAATATTCTTTCATTATTCTGATGGCAAGCTCTTTGCCATGGGAGGCTATTGCCGTTAAAATAAAATAACTCATAAAGGCAGAAAGTCCTTTTGCTCCGCCTTCTGTGATTGTTTTATACTCCTCATCGGTAAGCTTGCCTATAGCGGCATATTTAAGACCTATGACCTGTTTTTTCTTTTAACATATACAGTCCTTGTCACAGAGCATTTATCCTTTTATTTTGAAATCAGCTTTTTGCTTCTCTGGATGTGATATACACAGGCGGAAAGTGCTTTATCGGGCAATAGCTTTGACAGCACTCTTGCGATTTTCATAAGCACTCCCGGTACAATTACAAGCTTACCTTTTAGCAGGCCTTTAACTGCCGTAGCCGCCACCTTATCCGCTGACATTGAAGGGGCATTAAAATGGACATTTGCAACCTCTCCGAATTCTGTTGCTACGGGTCCGGGACAAAGGACGCTTATTTTAACGCCGCTACCTTCCTTTTTAAGCTCGCGGTGTAACGCGTGAGTCAGTCTGTAAATATACGCCTTGGAGGCATAATATGACGAAAAAAGCGGTCCCGGGAAAAATGCCGCCGAGGAGGCGACATTTAAAATATATCCGTTGTTTTTCTTTTTAAAATCCTTTATAAAGAGCTTCATCAAGGTATGCGTAGCCATAACATTTACTTTTATCATATTAAGCTCGGAGGTTAAATCAGTTTCATCAAATTTGCCAAAAACGCCGAAGCCTGCATTGTTTATTAAAACGTCTATATCTCCGCACATTTCATGGAGCTTTATACAGTTTTCCGTCTCCGACACATCCATGGGTATAATCTCGGTTTTTACGGTGACAGCTTCTGCCACTTCTTTCAGCAGCTTTTCTCTTCTGCCGACCAGAATCAAATCATAGCCCAATTCAGCCAGCTTAAAGGCTATGCTTTTACCTATTCCGCTGCTTGCGCCTGTTACTAACGCTTTCAAAAAAACTCCTCCTCAGACCTGCTCGGACACGTTCATTATAATATCCGACATTACTATGATTGAACCCTTTGAAGGATTGCCCTCCTCATCATACATAGGCATCCATTCTACGGTTTTACCAAAGCTTTCTGCCACAAAACGAAGAGGCAGGTATGTTCTGTCGTTGCGGATAAAGGCAGGTACGTCTATAATTTTTTCCTCGCCGTTTACCATTGCCCTGTCACTACCGATTGTAAGAACAATCTCGCAATCCTCACAGCTGATTGTTACCGTTCCCGTTGAGCCGTCAAAGCCTATTGCTTCATCAGGTATTCCGAAGGTATTGGCAAGCTTTCTTACGGGCAGGAAGGTTCTGTCGTTTTCAATTATGGGTTTTTCTTCAAAGGCAATCAGCTGACCGTTATAAATTACGTTTATTTCATTTTCGTCTATTCCCGGCCCTTGCATTGCTTCGGTAACATCAACGGAGTTTTCCTCTGTCAGCTCAGGCAGCTTAATCTCATACGTCTCGTCTAAGGCTTTGAATTTATAATCCAGACTTACTACCGCTTTGATTGCCGAGTTTGTTTCATTGAGTTCTTCTGCAACTGTTTCGCCTACGGCGTTGTATAATGATGCAAGACTTGTATCAATATTAAACACAATTTTCATAGCGATTAAGCTACCGTCCTTATCCACCTCAGCCTCGAAAATGGCGGCTTCATCCTTGTCCATAAGCTGTGTCTCTGCCAGTGTGTCGGAAAGCTCTTCAAGATCCAAACCCTGAGACGCATCAGACATAAAGCTGTTTGCCGTCTCGCATATTTCCATAAACAAAGCTTTAGCCTCTTCTTCGTCAAAGATAACGCTGTAGACGTTATCTTCACGCTCGACCTTGATGTTTTCAAACAGTTCATCGGGCATTTCGGGAGCCAGCTCTGTTTTTTTCGTTATCTCTTTAATCTGCTCCAAATCCATTATTTTGCTGTAATCAATAACATAATATTTATCCGGATCATAGCCGTCTTCTTCTGTGTTGGTTTTCAGAACAAATATATAACGCGGCTCTGTCTGCGCAGTCAGATCCATATCTATCCATATATCCAAATCTACGGGCTCTTCTGCCACGGTCATATCATAACCCATTTCAGCCATCAGCCTTGTGCCTTCTTCGTTGCCCTTAAGCTTCATGGCTATATTCATACTGAGGTCGGAGAAAATTTTATTTATTTCCCCATCGGGGTCCAGCGCCTCACTTAAGGGCTGTTTGAGGGAAATACCTGCTTTTACCTCAACCTCTGCGCTTGTGTACTGTGTTTGAAGTGCTTTTTTCAGACCCTCTCTGTTATCGTCTGCGGCACTTGCCGTAAAGGAAAGCACCATTGCAAGGGCTGTTAAAACCGATAATATCCTTTTCATTTTGCCCCGACCTCCTTATTTTCTTTTATCCGCTTTGTTCGCGGCTACAAAATAATAGACAAATTTAACAACTATATAAATTACCGATGTAACGGCACCTATTTTCTGACCTCTGAGAGAATTGGTAATATATCTGCCGAGGCTTTCGGAATACTGGTTGGGGATGTATCTTATAAGGCTCATAAGAAGTGCCGCATAAATGGCAAAGGATACCACCGCCCAAAGCTTTGTGTTATTGCCTTTTAACGCCAATATTACCGATATTACGGCTACCACTACCGCCACAATAAATATTGTCGGTATTATATAGTTCCACATAGCACCTGTGATATTTGCAACGGAAAAACCGTTATATATGAGCAGCTGACCTATAAGCAGAGCCATAGCCTCCACCACAGTTATAAGCAACAGATTTGTGTAGCCTTCTCCTTTGGTTGTTGCTTTGTTTTTATTTGATGCTTTTTTACTCACTTACTTTACCTCCGATATATATCTGTATATATACTATTATATCCCAAAATGAATTTTTAGTCAATATGAAAGTTAAAATTTTTCACAGTCTCAGCTGATTAAATCTTCAGGACGGGTATCACTGTAGCCGAAGGCGTAGAGAAGTGCCTCCACAATACGCTGTGATGCCTTGCCGTCACCATAGGGATTTGCCGCATGAGCCATTTTGTCGTATGCCTCTTTACTTTCAAGCAATTCCTTGCCGAGAGCATAAATATCTTCTTCCTTGATACCTGCCAGCTTCGCTGTGCCTGCGGCTACGGCTTCGGGACGTTCTGTTTCACTTCTGAGCACCAATACCGGTTTGCCGAGAGCAGGAGCTTCCTCCTGAAGCCCGCCTGAATCTGTCATTACCATATAGCACCGTTTCATAAGATTATGAAGCTCGTCTACGTCTACGGGGTCAATGAGATGGACACGGTCGTTACCTGCTAAGATGCTGTTTACCGTATCACGTACCGCCGGATTAAGATGTACGGGGTAAATTATCTCAATATCGGGATTTTCATTTACCAGTCGCAGCACTGCACGACAGATGTTTTCAAGAGGCTTACCTAAATTTTCACGTCTGTGAGCCGTCATAAGGATTACCCTTTTGCCTTCAAAATCCACGTTTCTGATGCTTTCTGTTTTAAAGGTATAGTCATCTCTTACGGTATAACTTATGGCGTCTATTACAGTATTACCCGTTATGTAGATGCTGTCTTCGTCAATTTTTTCTCTTAAAAGATTATCCTTATTGGACTGAGTGGGTGAGAAATGGAAATCCGCTATAGCTCCCGTGATTTTTCTGTTCATTTCCTCAGGAAACGGCGAATATTTATCATAAGTACGAAGTCCCGCTTCCACGTGACCGACCTTGATTTTGTTATAAAACGCCGCCATAGACCCTGACAGAGTTGTGGTAGTGTCACCGTGCACCAGCACAACATCGGGTTTTGCTTCGCTCATAACCTCATCAAGACCGTTGAGGGCTCTTGTGGTAATTCCTGCAAGAGTCTGTCTTTCCTGCATTATATTAAGGTCATAGTCCGCCTTGATTTTAAACATATCCATTACCATATCCAGCATCTGCCTGTGCTGTGCCGTGAGGCAAACTATACTTTCGATATTCTCATTTTTCTGCAGTTCAAGTACAAGCGGTGCCATTTTTATGGCTTCGGGACGAGTGCCGAATACTGTCATAACCTTTAACTTTTTCATCTGAAAATCTCCTTCCGAAATTATTTATCTTCGTTTTCTTCTTTTATTTCGTGTTCTTTGCTGTACACGAACATCATTGCTCCTATTGCAACGGGTATAATTGCCGCCGCAAAAACCAGGCCCCTTATAATTCCTCTTGCCGCTATTACAACCGCCGTAAGACCCAGCAGGGCACTGGCAGAGTAAAGAATCACAACCGTCTGTTTCTGGTTAAAGCCCATATCTATCAGCCTGTGATGAAGGTGTCCCCTGTCTGCCGACATTATGGGTTTATGCTTCAAAATTCGTCTTATAATGGCAAAAACAGTATCAAAAATCGGTAATGCAAGTATCATAAAGGGAATTACAAAGGCTATAAGTGCATAGCTTTTAAATGCACCTTGAATAGTGATACAACCGAGAACAAAGCCTAAGAAGGTCGCTCCCGTATCGCCCATAAATATGGTTGCAGGGTTGGAGTTAAAGGGTAAAAAGCCTATACAACAGCCTACAAGTGCCGCCGCAATAAGTGCTACCTCCACGTTTCCCATTATAATGGAAATAAACAGAATTGAAGCAGAGGCTATAAGAGATACGCCTGCCGCAAGCCCGTCAAGACCGTCAATAAGGTTTACTGCGTTAGTAATTGCCACTATCCACAGTACGGATATTATCTGCGAATAGGGTGAAGGAATATTTATCATGCCGATAAAGGGCAGATTAATAAATTTTATGGAAAGCCCGCATATAACGGGGATACACGCCGCTGCCAGCTGTACCAGAAATTTAGGCTTTGCCGACAGTGCTTTCCTGTCATCCATAATACCCATAATCACAATAAGAAGTGTTCCTGCCAATATACCCACAAGCTGAGGCTCTAAGGTAATAAATACAAGAATACTGACCACAAACCCGTAGAACATAGCAAGGCCGCCCATTCTCGGTATTGGTTTTTTGTGCATTCTTCTGCCGTCTTTCGGAACATCCACTGCACCGATTTTTCTTGCTATAATTTTCGCAAAGGGCGTTGCCACAAAGGTAAGTATTATTGACGATGCCAGGATAAATAACAAATTAGTGTTTGTAATCATAAAATCACCTGTCTATTCAGAAATAAGTCCGACCTTCTTATATACCTTGCGAAGGGTTTTGGTCGCAAGATAGGTCGCTGTCTGTTCGCTCTTTTTATATATCTCCTGCAAATAGTCTTTATTGGTGAGGAAATACTCATATTTTTCCTGTATGGGTCTCAGTGCCGAAGCTACCGCTTCTCCTACGGCTAATTTGAAATCGCCGTAGCCCTTGCCGACAAATTCCGCTTCCGTTTCTTCGGGAGTTTTGCCCGTTACCGCACCGTAAATTGAAATCAGGTTATTGATACCGTCCTTACCTTCACGGTATGCAACCACAGCCTCGCTGTCGGTAACGGCACGTTTGAATTTACGTATTACGGTATCCGTATCATCGGTCATCAGAATATAGCCGTTGACATTGGTATCGGACTTAGACATCTTCGACAGGGGGTTCTGAAGGCTCATAACTCTCGCGCCGACTTTAGGAATAAAGCCTTCGGGAATTTTAAACACATCACCGTATATTCCGTTAAAGCGTTCCGCAATATCGCGACATATTTCAAGATGCTGTTTCTGGTCGTGACCTACAGGCACGAGGTCCGTCTGATAAAGCAGAATATCCGCCGCCATCAGTACAGGATAGGTAAACAGCCCCGCATTTATATTATTCTCATGTTTTGCTGATTTATCCTTAAACTGCGTCATTCTTGAAAGCTCGCCCATCTGGGTATAGCAATTAAGCACCCACGCCAGCTCAGCGTGCTGATGCACTCTCGACTGGAAATACAGCAGGCTTTTTTCAGGGTCAACGCCGCAGGCAAGCAAAAGTGCCATAAGCTGCAAGGAATTTTTCCTTAAATCCGCAGGTGTCTGACGTACCGTCAGCGAATGTAAATCCGCGATGGAATAAATACATTCATATTCCTCCTGCAAATCCACCCAGTTTTTTATGGCTCCTATATAATTACCCAGGGTCATTACCCCTGTCGGCTGAATTGCCGAAAATATACGTTTTTTATTTTCCATTTCAAGCAGTCCCCTTTACAGTATTTCGGCAATACGTTTAATAGCCGTTTCAATCTTATCCTCAGGAATAAGTGAATAGTTAAGTCTGAACATATTGCATTTTTTGTTCATATCCGTCATAAGCGTATTACCTGCCACAAAGATTACGTTATTCTTCTTTGCCTTTTCAAGAATTTCTGCGGCATCGGTGCCTTCCGGTAAGGTACACATAAGGAAAAGACCGCCTTCGGGACGTGTATATGTACAATAATCCGGGAAATATTTATCCATCGCCGCCAGCATTTTTTCGCACTTTCTGCCGTAAAGCTCGCATATTTTTTTAATATGGTCGTCTATTGAATAGCGTGTCATATATTCAGCCGCCATCATCTGAGTTAAAACCGGCGTATGTACGTCGTTTATCTGTTTCACAACGCTCATCTTATCCACCAGCTCCTTATGGGCGGTTATCCAGCCTATACGCATTCCGGGTGATAAAATTTTTGAGAAAGACCCGCTGTAAATAACTCTGCCTTCCGTATCGTAGGATTTGATTGTTCTGTTATGCTTTCCCTTAAACCGAAGCTCGCCGTAGGGGTTGTCCTCGATAATAAGTACATTATATTTATTTGCCAGCTCAACCAGTTTAATTCTCTTCTCCTCCGACATAGTTATTCCCGTAGGATTCTGGAAGGTAGGTATGGTATAAATAAGCTTAATTTTTTCGGTTTTCAGGATATTTTCAACAGCCGCGGTATCCATACCGTCATCTGAAACGGGAGCGCCGAAAAGCTTTGCATTAAAGGAACGCATCGCGTTAAGAGTGCCGATGAAGGAAGGCTCTTCCACAATAACTCCGTCACCCTCTTCGAGCAATACGCGAAGTGCCAGGTCAATGCCCTGCTGAGCTCCTGTTACCATAATGGTTTCGTCATATTCTTTATTACTGTCAATTTTGGACATTCTTTCCTTCACGATATTGCGGAGAGGCTCATAGCCTTCGGTGATACCGTATTGCAGAGCAATACCCGGTTTTTCCTCAAGCAGTTCCTTTGCTATTTCTGCCAGCTCTTTATTGGGAAAGCTTTCCACAGCGGGCGAGCCTCCTGCAAGTGAAATTATATCGGGGTTTGCCATAAGCTTAAACATCTCTCTTATTGACGAGCCCTGCATATCTGCAACTCTGTTTGCGAACATTTCCTTCATATCCATTTTTATCGTCTCCTTAAAATTAATATTCCTCTTCATAGCCAAAGCTTTTCATCAGATAATTATTATTTCTCCAATCGTCCTTCACCTTGACCCACAGGTTAAGATACACCTGTTTATCGGTCATCCTTTCAATATCCCGTCTCGCTTCCATACCTATTGTCTTAAGCATCTCGCCGCCTTTGCCGATTATTATGCCCTTATGGCTTGCTTTTTCGCAATATATATTGGCGTTAATACGGATGATTTTTTCTTCTTCCTTATAATCTAAAATCTCAACGGCGGTACCGTGGGGAATTTCGTGGTCTAATTTATAAAGCATTTTTTCTCTTATGATTTCAGCCGTCATCACCCTTTCCTGCATATCCGTCACCATTTCTTCCGGATAAAATTCAGGACCCGGCTCTAAAATCGTTTCAATCTCTTTTATACAAATCTCAACGCCGCTGCCCGTTCTTGCCGACAGCGGAATTGTCGCCGTAAAGGGAAGCATATCATTATATTCTGTTATCTGTGCAGGCAGCTTGGTTTTATCCGCACCGTCAATTTTATTTATAACCAGAATCGCAGGTATTCCGCTTTCCTTGATTTTTTCAACTATCTCCCGTTCGGTGGTCGTTATCTCGCGGCAGGCTTCTGTTACAAAAACTATTACATCCGCCTCATATATACCTGTTTCCGCCGCGTTTACCATATATTCGCCCAGCTTTGTTTTAGGCTTATGGATACCCGGAGTATCAATAAATATCATCTGACTTTCTTTGGTGGTGCGAATTGCAAGGATTTTATTTCTTGTAGTCTGAGGTTTATTTGATATTATCGCAATTTTCTGACCTACCATTTTGTTTGTAAGTGTGGATTTCCCTACGTTTGGTATTCCTACCACCGCAACAAATCCCGATTTGAAGCTATCCATTTTTTCCTCCTGTTTTAAAAATTATTATATAAGCCGCCGCAAGATATGCCGCTACAAGGCATATCATCGCAGGATTTTTAAGCATTTCAAACAGCCGCATTATTTTCTCACCGTCATACATTACGACTACGCCGCAAAAGGCCGCGCAAACCGATGCCGCAAGGGTAATCGCCGCCGCTGTATCCTTTGCTTTTTTAGCCCTCTCGTCATATTCTTTAATAATCGCATCTATGGTATGTTCTACGGCGGTATTGGCAAGCTCTGCCATAATAACCGCAAAGATGCACATTATAACCACCGCAAGCCTTGCTCCTTTTATTTCCGCAAAAATACAGTACCCCGTTACGGGAGGTATAAACATAAGGGCTGTTCTTAAATTTCTCTCGCTTTTCACCGCACCGTAAAAGCCGCGTGCGGCGTTTAAAAAGCTTCTGTATACAGATTGTTTTTTAAACATATCATCACCTTATAGGTTTTTTTGATGGTGTTCCCGCCTTTCGGGGATAGGCGGTGGGACAGGGCTTGACCTTTTTTACCACCACTATATTATGTCTCAGCTCGGTGAAGGGTATTTCCGCCCTGTATATTCCTTCAAGCTCGCCGCCAAGCACCCTGATTGCCTTTTCTGCGGCGGTGATTTCCTCCTCTGCGGCAGGACCTTTAAGGGCAACAAATTTACCTCCCACCTTCACAAAGGGCAGGCAATACTCGCAAAGCACCGACATGTTTGCAACGGCTCTTGACACCGCTACATCAAATTTTTCGCGGTATTTCGGGTTGTTGCCTCCGTCTTCCGCACGCAAATGAACCAATTTCACATTTCCCGTAGCAGTTTCTTTCAACACCTCTTCAATAAAATTCAGTCTTTTTTCAAGGGAATCCAGCAAGGTAAGAGAAATATCCTCACGCACCAGCCTTATGGGAAGCCCCGGAAAGCCCGCACCACAGCCCACGTCTATAACTGACGCTCCATTTGGTATCATACCTTTTGCCACAGGGGTTATACAATCCAGAAAATGCTTGGTTATAACCTCATCGGGGTCTGTGATAGCTGTTAAATTAACCTTTTCATTCCACGAAATAAGAAGCTCCATATATTTTATAAAGCTTTCTGCACCGTCTGCTTCGATGCCCAGCTCTTTAAAGCCATTTTTTAACTTTTCAAGCATTATTTCAGCCCTCTCTGTTCCATATAAATCAGCAGTACTGCTATATCCGAGGGAGATACTCCCGATACTCTCGAAGCCTGTCCGAGAGATACGGGTTTTATTGCCGCCAGCTTCTGTCTTGCTTCAAGGCGAAGCCCGTCCATGGACATATAATCCGTATCAGGCGGCAGTTTTTTATTTTCAAGACGTTTCATCTGCTCTACCTGAGCATACTGGCGTTTAATATATCCGTCATATTTCAGTCGGATTTCCACCTGCTCGCAGACTTCCTTATCAAGCCTTGGCATATCTATGAGTCTTGACAAATCATCATAGCTCAACTCGGGGCGTTTTACAAAATCCTCTGCACGCATACCCGTTTTAACAGTCGTACTACCCTTTTCCTCAAGTAAAGAATTAAGCTTTTCGTTAGGTGACAGCACTATCTTATGAAGTCTCTCCAGCTCCTGTGCTATCTGCCGCTGTTTTTCCAAAAAGCGTGCGTAGCGTTCATCGTCTATAAGTCCGATTTCGTGACCTGTTTCCGTCAATCTCTCATCGGCATTATCCTGTCTTAAAATAAGCCTGTATTCACTTCTTGAGGTCATCATACGGTACGGCTCTTTAGTGCCCTTTGTCACCAAATCATCTATCAATGTCCCGATATACGCCCGGCTTCTGTCAAGGATAACAGGGGGCTGACCCTTTATTTTCCTTGCGGCATTTATTCCCGACATAAGACCCTGCGCCGCCGCTTCCTCATAGCCCGAGGTGCCGTTAAACTGACCTGCTCCGTACAGTCCCGGATAATCCTTATATTCAAGAGATGCAAACATCTGCGTAGGGTCGCCGCAGTCATATTCTATGGCATAAGCCGCTCTCATCATAACCACATTCTCAAGCCCCGACATGCTGTGCATAATTTCCATCTGTACCTCCTCGGGAAGGCTTGAGCTAAGACCCTGAACATACATTTCTTCCGTAGTCATTCCCATAGGTTCAATGAAAATCTGATGTCTGTCCTTATCGGAAAATCTTACCACCTTATCCTCGATTGAGGGGCAATATCTCGGTCCGACGCCTTCAATCATACCCGCGTAAAGAGGCGAACGGTGAAGGTTACTTCTGATTATATTATGGGTATTTTCATTTGTATAGGTAAGATAGCAGGATACTTTGTTTTCGAGCCCTTCCTGCGGAGTTTCAAAAGAAAAGGGTACTATTTCGTCATCGCCCGTCTGCTCTTCCATTTTTGTAAAATCCACAGAGGCCCTTTTTACCCTTGCAGGTGTACCCGTTTTAAATCTCATAAGGCGGATGCCTTTTTCTTTGAGACACTGCGACAGACAGTTGGACGGGAACATCCCGTCGGGACCACCGCTGTAATCAACCTCGCCTATTATAATCCTGCCTTTAAGATAAGTACCCGTTGCGATAATTGCCGCTTTGCAGGTATAAACACCGCCCGTATGGCTGACAACTCCACGGACGCTGTTATCGTCATTAAAAAGAATTTCCACAATCTCCGCCTGACGGATTTCCAGATTATCCTCCAGCTCCAGGCGATGTTTCATTTCTTCCGTATATTTTCTTCTGTCAATCTGCGCCCGAAGTGAATGCATAGCAGGACCTTTGCCACGGTTCAACATTCTTGACTGAATAAAGGTTTTATCGGCAACCTTACCCATCTCGCCGCCCAAAGCATCAATTTCTCTTACCAGATGCCCCTTTGCCGTACCGCCTATATTGGGGTTGCAGGGCATATTTGCAACGCTGTCAAGATTAATGGCAAACATTACGGTTTTGCATCCCAGCCTCGCCGCCGCAAGGGCCGCCTCGCAGCCCGCGTGACCGCCGCCGATTACGGCTACATCTATAGTTCCCGCATCAAACCTCGGAACATTATTGGTTATTTCTTTCATTGTCATCAACATCCGATTTCAAATATTAAAAATTTACATACTTAAATTCATTATATCACAAACTGCCAAAAAAATCAATAGTTTTGATAAAGTTTTCTTTTTTATTTCGTAAAGCAATTCCTTTAAAGAAAAGGCGGGACAGCGGACAAAAAAAGGAAGCTCCGCGGAGCTTCCTTTCAATTATTTTTATTATACAATACCCTGAGCCATCATAGCGTTTGCTACTTTTTTGAAGCCTGCGATATTTGCGCCTGCTACCAGGTCATAGCCCAGACCGTTTTCTTCAGCCGCTTCTACGGAAACCTTATGGATATTAACCATAATGGATTTCAGCTTCGCATCAACCTCTTCGGCTGTCCAAGCGTATCTCATAGAGTTCTGAGCCATTTCAAGAGCAGAAACAGCAACGCCGCCTGCGTTAACAGCCTTTGAAGGACCAACGATAATGCCCTTGGATTTAAGGAGAGCTACAGCCTCGTTTGTAGTAGGCATATTAGCAACCTCAATATAATATTTTACGCCGTTTGCGATAATCTTTTCAGCTTCTGCAACGTCGATTTCGTTCTGAGTTGCACAGGGCATACAAATATCAACCTTTACGCCCCAGGGTTTCTGACCTGCGAAAAATTCGCAACCGAATTTATCTGCATAATCCTGAGCGCGGTCACGACCTGATGCACGCATTTCAAGAAGATAATCAAATTTTTCTTTTGTTGTAACACCTTCGGGGTCGTAAACATAACCGTCGGGACCTGAAATTGTAACAACCTTACCGCCAAGCTCTGCAACCTTCATGGTTACGCCCCATGCCACGTTACCAAAGCCTGAAACTGCAACAGTTTTACCCTTTAAGGTATCGCCCATATGTTTAAGAACCTCGTCTGCATAGTATGTAGCACCAAAGCCTGTAGCTTCGGGTCTTATGAGAGAACCGCCGTATTCAAGACCTTTACCTGTAAGTACGCCGTTTTCCCAGCAACCTTTGATTCTCTTATACTGACCGTAGAGGTAACCGATTTCTCTGCCGCCTACGCCGATATCACCTGCGGGAACGTCAACATCAGGACCGATATGTCTGTAAAGCTCTGTCATAAACGCCTGACAGAATCTCATAATTTCGCCGTCACTCTTACCTCTGGGGTCAAAATCGGAACCGCCCTTGCCGCCGCCGATAGGCAGACCTGTAAGGCTGTTTTTAAAGGTCTGCTCAAAGCCTAAGAATTTAATTACGCTGGAGCAAACTGTGGGATGGAATCTGAGACCGCCCTTGTAAGGACCTATCGCACTGTTGAACTGTACACGGAAACCCCGGTTAACCTGCACCTTGCCTGCATCGTCTACCCAGGAAATACGGAATGTTATCATTCTTTCGGGTTCAACAATTCTTTCCATAAGACCTGCCGCCTCATATTCGGGGTGTTTTTCAATTACGGGTTCAAGAGATTCAAAAACCTCTGTAACCGTCTGTAAGAATTCTTTTTCGCCGGCGTTACGCTTTTCAACGTCAGCATAAACTCTTTTTAAATATTCATTTTTAATTGCCATTTTTATTACCTCCTAAATTAATTTTTGTACCACAACGTTATAATTATATCATAAAATTGCACACTATGCAATATATTTTTTAACATTTTTTTACTTTTTTTTGCAAAAGTAGTTCTGAAAAATGTATTTTTTCTGTGGTGGTTATTCGGTTATCATAGTACCCACGCCGGCATCGGTGAATATTTCAAGCAAAATACAATGAGGCACTCTGCCGTCTATAATATGAACCCTTTTAACACCATGCTCGATAGCTTCAACGCAGCCTCTTGTTTTAGGTATCATACCGCCGGCTATGGTCCCGTCAGCTACCTTTTGCTCAACCTCACGGCAGGTCATAGAGAGGATTATGTTTTTGTCTTTATCCAAAATACCTTCAATATCCGTCAGCATAACCAGCTTTTCCGCCTTCATTGCACTTGCTACGCTACCTGCCACCGTATCGGCGTTGATGTTATAGCTCTGCCCCTCATCATCAATACCTATAGGTGCTATAACGGGTATATAATCGCCTGTTGCCAGAATATCGAGAGCTTTGGAATTAATTGAAATTATATCGCCTACATAACCTATATCTATCTCGTTACCATCGGCATCCTGCGTCATTTTTTTACATTTTATAATATTCCCGTCAATACCGCAGATACCTATACCGTAGCCGCCGTGTTTGTTTATCAGGGCAACTATTTCCTTGTTTGTCTTACCCACCAGTACCATCTGTGCAATCTTGACAGTTTCCTCGTCGGTTACACGAAGACCGTTTATGAATTTACTTTCAATATTATACTGTTTAAGTGCACCGGAAATATCAGGACCGCCGCCGTGTACCAGAATTGGGTTCGCACCTACGTATTTCAGAAGAATTATATCCTCCATAACCGTATTTCTCAGCTCGTCGCTTATCATAGCGTTACCGCCGTATTTAATTACGATGGTTTTCCCTCTCAGCTTCTGTATATAAGGCAGTGCTTCCGTCAGCACCTCCGCCTTTTTAATTAAATGCTCCATTTTCTGCCTCCTACATATAATATCCAACCCGTTCAAGACCCGTATTTTCGGCAAGTCCGAACATAATATTTAAGTTTTGCACAGCCTGACCTGCCGCGCCCTTGATTAAATTATCTATACAGGAAATTACTACGGCGCGGTTAAGTCGTTTGTCTACGCTTACGCCTATATCCACGAAATTCGAGCCTGTCACATAATGACTCTCAGGGAGTGTTCCTTCGTATACCCGCACAAATTGCTCATCTTTATAAAATTCTTTGTAAACCGCCGTCAGCTCTTCTGCAGATTTATATTCCTTCAGATTAGCATAGCAGGTAGCAAATATTCCGCGTTTCATAGGTACAAGATGAGGTGTAAAGGAAAGTACAATCTTCTCGCCCGATACATTTGAAAGCTCCTGCTCAATTTCCGAGGTATGGCGGTGAGTTGCTATTTTATATGCCTTCATAGTGTCTGCACATTCGCAGAAATGATAGGCAGCAGCCAGCCCTCTGCCTGCACCCGTCACTCCCGATTTTGCATCTATTATGATATTTTTCGTCTCGCAAAGACCCTTTGCCAGAAGGGGCGCAAGACCGAGAATTGAACAGGTGGTGTAACATCCGGGGTTACCTATTATATTTGTGGTTTTGATTTTTTCTCTGTGAAGCTCAGGCAGTCCGTAAACTGCTTTTTCAAGAATTTCAGGTGCGGGATGGCTGTCGCCGTACCACTCCTCATAGACCTTCACGTCATCATACCGAAAATCCCCGCTGAGGTCAATTATTCTAAGTCCCGCATTATATAAATCCGGAATTACCTCTTTAGATGCCCCGTGAGGTAGTGCCGTAAATACCACATCACATTTTTCCTTTGCCATCGCCACATCAAGACCGCTGCATTCCATATCAAACACACATCTCAGATGAGGATAAACCTCGGAAATTTTCTTTCCTACATAGCTGTTCGATACTATATATGTAATTTCAGTCTCAGGATGGGACAGCAGCAGCCTCACCAGCTCTATTCCGGCATAGCCCGTAGCCCCTAAAATGCCCACGCGGATTTTACTCATTTATATCATAACCTTTCAAATTTGTATTATTATACATTTATAATAGCATATCATTAATAAAAATTCAAGTGACTTTTTTAATAAAATTGCGAATTTTGACGATAAAATTTTCACTATTTTCCATAAATAAAAGAAGGTATTTACATTTTTTAACAGAATATATATTTATTGGAAAATAGCAGAGAAGGAATTGTTTATGACTTATTGCAAAAGAAGGGAGAAATTTATGTTGAATTTACAAATTTCAAGAAAACAAGATAAGCTTATTGTCGGAATTAAAGGAGAAATTGACCATCACAATTCATCTGTTATCCGCCAGAGCGTTGATATAGAAATCAAAAGCGGCGGTATCAGACATCTGGTGTTTGATTTTTCCGCACTTGAGTTTATGGATAGCTCGGGAATCGGAATTCTTATGGGAAGGTATAAGCTGATGGAGGCTTTAGGCGGCAGAGTCACCGTAAGAGGCGCCTGCACTTCTATTGATAAAATTCTACGGTTATCGGGGCTTGAAAAAATAATCAATATTGAAAAAACTGCGTAAACACGGAAGGAGATTTTTATATGAACACAACAAATAAAGACAGAATGAAACTGGAATTCCCCGCAGATTCCGTCTATGAATCTTTCGCAAGGGTTGCGGTAGTATCATTTATTTCAAGGCTTGACCCCACCATAGCCGAAATAAGCGAAATCAAAACTGCCGTATCGGAGGGTGTGACCAACTGTATTATTCACGGCTACGGTGAAAAGGGCGGCACTATTTACATAGAATGTGAAACAGAAAATAATTCTCTCAGAATTACAATTTCCGATACAGGATGCGGAATCAAGGATATAGCGCAGGCACGAACACCTCTTTTTACCACAAATCCCGATGGTGAGCGATCCGGTATGGGCTTTACCGTAATGGAAACCTTTATGGATTCGGTGGAGGTAAGCTCCCTGCCCGGTGCAGGAACCCGCGTTATAATGACGAAAACCATCGCCTCGGCAGAGGAAGGTGCTAAGTGTGGGTAAAGATATTTTTGCCTTGATAAAAGAAGGACAGTCAGGAGATAAATCGGCTCTTGAGGAAATTATTGTCTTGAATGAAGGCCTAGTATGGAGTATAGTCAAACGGTTTTCAGGCAGATTTTGCGAAACCGAGGATTTGTATCAGATAGGCTGTATCGGACTGATAAAAGCGGTACAAAAATTTGATTTTTCAAAAAATGTTATGTTTTCAACCTACGCCGTTCCTATGATAATGGGCGAAATCCGCAAATTTCTTCGTGATGACGGCAGTATCAAGGTCAGCCGCAGTCTGAAAGAGCTTGCCGTCAGAGCAAGATATATTTCCGATAAAATAACCGCCGATAAAGGCTCACCGCCTACCCTTTCCGTGTTGGCAAAGGAGCTTGACGTATCTGAGGAAAATCTCTCACAGGCTTTATCCGCCTCCGCCTGCCCGCTGTCAATATATCAGCCCATAAGCGAGGACGGCGACATTACTGTTATAGATACCATAAACGACGAAGATAATTACGAGCTTATTATAGACAAGCTCACCCTCCGCGATGCAACCGCCGAGCTTCCCCACAGAGAGCAAAAGCTGTTGTATATGCGATATTACCGCAACCAGACCCAGTCCGAGGTAGCAAAACAACTCGGCATCTCTCAGGTACAGGTTTCGAGAATAGAGAAAAAAGTTATTGAAAAATTAAAAAAAGAAATTGTATAAATTTTTTCCAAAACCCCTTGACAAACCGCAAAAAAGATGATATAATGTACAGGTCAGTCAATATAGGGGTATAGCTCAGTTGGTAGAGCAGTGGTCTCCAAAACCACGTGCCCAGGGTTCAAGTCCTTGTGCCCCTGCCAATGTCGGAACAAGTTTCGCTTGTTCCGATTTTTTTTGCAAAAAATCAGTCACCCGCTTCACAGTTCCTCCTTTTTCCCACAAAATCTATGATTTTGCGGGATGCCCTATGTGATTTCGGCTCAAACACTGTGTTTGAGCCATTTTTTATTGCCAATTTTCAAGAGCAGTAATCTTCACTTTTTTGAGCATCAATAGCAATTTTTAGTAAATTTTAATTATATTTCTGTTGACGGCGCATGGTCTTGAGACTCAAATCAATTTGCCTGAAATGAGCATCAATTTCGCATACGGTCGCATCCGTTTGCAAGCGTTCCGTCTGCTGCATCATCATTTTAGCATCACCTGATTTCGCCAATTCTGCCAATTTTGTCTATGGAGAGCAATTCTGCAAGAATATTTTTTAATTCTCGCAGAATATTTTTTGCCCAAATTAAAATCTCTTTTCTTTGTTTATGCGTATCAAATTTTGATACGCCCAAAAGATATGGCACGGATACTTCACCGTGCCAATTCTGTAGTTTATTTTCAATTCATTTCACCGACCACTTTATTTATGTCGCCATCTGAGTCTACTATTATTGTTTTTGTTTTACTTGGAGCTGCATAACCAAAACCTTCGATGTAGGCTTTATTTTTCTCTTGTATTATTTCATTTCGTATTTTTGTTTCCTCATCCGAGAGGTAGCAGGTATCCTTTGCCATGATTTCGTCATTTGGATTTACAGGTTCTTGTGGGTTAGGCTGCCACTTAGCGTACAACACGTCAGGCTTTGTGAATTTAAATGTTGTTACCTGATTCTGCTTTGTTCTTGGATCGGTAAACCATCCTTTGAATGTGTAACCGTATTTTGTCGGTACATAACATTCGAGGCTGATGCTCTCACCGTATCGTTTGGTTATTGGCCTGATGAAGCTTCCACCATCCGATGCAAAGGTTAAGGTTACATTTCCTACGATTCCAAGCTCTTTGTCGAAGGTCACTCTGTACTTACTGAGCCACCAAGGTTTTGCAGTTGCCGATACCGTTGTTGTCAGCAGCATAGTCACTGCCAATGCCGTACATAATACTTTTCCCCCAGGGGACCTTCTCTTGACACTTCGTGTCAATTCACCTTGTTTCTTCATAATCTTTCATCTCCTAAATTTGTATTTACCTTATCTAGCAACACAAACATACCACAGAAGAGAGGGAAAGTCTACGAAGGAATTCGCAAACCGCTTTTCTTTGATTAATGTTTATCATATTTTGATATAGCAAAACCCTCTGAAATGAGTTTTATCATCTCAGAGGGTTCTATGAAAGGCTTTACACAATAATTAAATTACTTGTTATCCAACGTATGTGTCTTTTGGATCGGCGCCGTATGTATTGGCACCGATTGTTCCTTCTTTGAGTGAGAATACCAAAAGGATGATTGCTCCAACGACTGGAACAAATGCGATTAAAAGCCACCATGCCGACTTATCAATATCGTGTAGTCTGCGGAACGACAGGGAAAGTTCAGGTATCACAATAAACAAACTGTATAAACCTGTGAGAAGCTTAATACCGATTATTCCATCAATTATTCCTAAGACAAATACGATAACGGCACTGATAAGAGCAAACATCCAGTATTCTGTGCGTCTTGCTCTTCCGCTGAAATTGCAATAATTTTTAATTGCCTGAATGTACCAACTCATAAAATTGCTCCTTTATTAATATTCAATCTCTGAGCCGTGTTCTTTAGCAAGCTCTTCTAATGCTTTGTTATATTCGTCAAGAAGTTCAACAGCTTCTTCAAGCTTTTGGCTTCCTGCATTTATTGTTGCTTCATCCTGAGTTTCACAACCTTCAGAGAGAGCTTCAAAGCCTGTCTTATAAGTTTCCATCACCTTAACATATTTATCCTTTATTGCTTTAACTTCTTCTGTTTCAGGGGTAATGTCCTTGAGTTTTTCAAGTGAACCGTTTACAAGAGGAAGAAGTGTATCGTCAATACTTTTCTTAATAGCGGTATCGTCCTCAAGAGTTTCCCATGTTCCAACTTCTGCAGTAACCTGTGTATACTCAGCATTAACTTCTTTCATCTCAACATTCAAGAAGTTTTCCAAATCATCATAAACGGGATCTGAACCACAACCTGCAAGAAGTGTAACTGACATAACTACCATAAGTAAAAGTGAAAAAATCTTTTTCATAACAATCTCTCCTATATCCTTAGATTAAATTTTTATTATTCGTCAAGTAAATCGCGTCTGCTTGCTTCTGACCACAAATCAAGTTCACGTGAATAAGGTCCGTCGCTCATATAGATATCACGTGTTCTGAAATCTTCTATTACTTTCTGAATGTTTTCGTACTCTGCAAGAAGTCTTTCGTCACTCATACTTGCAGGCGGAGTAAGTGTTCCGTACCAGTCGGGCTGTTTTGTGTAATCTTCCGGCGGATTCGGATCAAGAACCATGCTTGTTACAGTCTGTGTTGCTTTCTTTTTCAAATCTTTAATAAGCGCACTGTTATCTGTAGGAGCTACATGGTAACGATGAAGGAAGGTAACTATCTGTGCACGTGTGCAGGCAGTATCAGGTGTGAAGCTTGTTCCGCCTGTACCTGCGGTAATACCTTTTGTAACTGCCCATGAAACCGCTTTTTCAAGTTCGCTGCCTGCCGGAACATCTGAGAACGGAACTGTTTCAACTGTAGGTGAACCTGCTGCTTTCCAGAAATATTCAACAGTGGAAGCACGTGTGCAAGGATCATTAGGACCAAACTTATGACCATCAGGTTTATAAATACCTTTCTCTTTTGCCCAGAGAGCTGCACCGCAGAAATAATCACTGAAGAATACATCACTGTAGAAATTCTTTGCAGTTGATTCGGGAGAACCTGCTGCACGCCAGAGGAATGTTAAAATCTGTGCTCTTGTGCAGGTTGTGTCGGGTGAGAATGTTGTGTTGCTTGTACCGCTTGTGATACCCTTATCTACTGCCCAGCTTACAGGCTCAAAGAAATAGTCTGCCTTTTTCACATCCTGAAATGCAGGTGTTGAGATAGCGCTGCCTTTGAGGGCGGTAAATGAACCATATTCATTACGATCTGTTGCAGAAGCATATTTAAGCTGTCCGTTCT
>JAZSKI010000010.1:0-4121 GCA_045534775.1 Clostridia bacterium
TGCTTAAATCACAGCTGCCGCTTGGTATAGGAAACACCATCCTGTTCCATTGCCCGCTATGAGCCGAATTATTGGCTGTGATTTTCCCTTTGCCGTCAATTACTGTCGTTTCCTGTTTATCAGATGTGCCGGAGGACGTGATTTCTATCTGTTGATCTATAAAATTTTCGTCATAGTTATTAAAATTTTCGCCTGACGGCACATAAAGGTCAAAGGTCATATATTTCGCACCCGTAGCGTCGATTGGAGTATCAAAATTTTCGCGTACAAAACTTTCTGGGCCGCCATCAAAGTACGCACCATAAGCAAAAGTAGTGGCAGTTGCTCTTGTTAGACTCCAGGGTCCCGTCCCGTCAGCTGGTGCTGGTACTGTTTTTGCTTCTACATCAATATCCATAAGACTGAACTGATTTTGATATGTATATTGGCTTCTTGTAATTCCCAAAGAAAGTAATGTTATAAGAAGGATGGAAATTATCAAAGTATAAGAAATCATACGCTTATTAAAACTCATTAATTTGCTTTTCATACTAAGCCACCTCCCATCAATCAATCTGTTCAGCAATTATTTCAATCTGCATATCTTCAATCTCAAAATCATCCTGGACTAATGTTTCATCAATATCAATTTCAAGTCTGTAGACGTGTTTTTCTGCTACAGCAGGACTGAACTGTCCGCTATATCCCGAACCGTAAATCAGCGTTCCATTTACCTTAACGGGCTTTTCTGTATTTTCGTTATTTTCGATCAGGTAAAGTTTCGGTGTAACAGCCCCCACTGTCACTTCGTCAAAAATAACGTTGATGTAATAGCCGATAGCTACCTCGGATGCCTTGGTTGGTGTTCTTACAAGGGTATTCACATCTTGCGTGTAATCGCCGTTGATTACATCAAACTCAACGTGCGGCACAACAGGGGTGTCAGCGGAAAGGTCTACCTTAAAAAACAGATATTTATTTTCCTCACCCACGTTAACGTCGCCCAAAGCTCCCGGTTCACGGGTACCGTTGGCTTCTATTCTGAAAAAAGCTATTCTTGCCTCATCATATGTGCTACTGTTAGATGTATAATTTGCCAAAGTAACAGTAGAGAGAATAACACTCATCAATAACAAATAGTGCAGATAAACACCCAACGACATACGGAATTTTTTACTCATTCTCTTTTTCATCGCTTGTCTTTTCCTCACTTTCGCGCTCTTTCCCGCGAATAAAATTCGGCAGTTCTAAAACTACAACAGTCATTAGCAAGATTAAAACCAACCCCAGCGGGCTTTGCAGAAAGGTCATAGCCTTTCCTATATTCGGTATGACAAAAACCACCCTACCTATTATTCTATCAGGAGACAATTCATCTGAATCAGCGGCATTGTTAGCATCTCCTTTAGTAATAAAGCCTGTCTCTGTAGCTTCTATTATTCTGTGAGTTACATAGGAGCTGTTGCCTGTAAAGGTGACAATATCATCAACGTAATATTTATCCTGACTTTTAAAAATAACCATATCGTCAATGTGTATGGTAGGTTCCATACTGCCTGAAATAACCACAGCTGAGGCATAGCCAAACACCATTGGTGCAGGGTCTTTGAATACGCTTCTTGCCGCTATCAAGTAAACGTTTGACAGAAGCAACACCAAAAGAACCGCTGTTAAAATGTATGATATTACTCTGAAAATGGTTTTTATTATCTTCAAAATCTTACTCCTTTCAACAGCACAGTTGGGATTAGTCAAAATTCCAAATAAATTTCGTTTCAATATTTGCTTTCCCTATAACAGGAAGGCTTTTTATTTCATCCATTTTTCAGCTGTAGTATATTCCACATTACAGTAATGGAAGTTAGCAGCTTCCATTATATCATAATATGCCCAGTAGCCGTTATCCTCCACATCAGGGAAAACAATCAGATTATCTAAGTTATTGTCAATATATTCTTTATCGGCTTTTCTGCCCAGCAGTCTGTTGACAACAGTAACCGCTTCGGCTCTGGTTATATCTGCATCGGGTTTCAGCGTTCCATCAGGATAACCTGTAATATACCCTTCGCCGTAAGCCTTTTCAATATATTCCCAAGCCCAATGTGTTTCAGATAAATCTTTGAAATCTATATTTACTTTACGGGCACTTTTTCCTATGCTTTTTTCCAGGTATCTTACGCAGATTGTCACAAATTCCGCTCTTGTTATACTGTCATCGGGGCGGAATTTGCCGTTATAACCTTCTATAAGCCCTTTTGTTTCCGCTCTTGATATATATTTTGCATACCAGGAGCTTGTGTATACATCTTCAAAACCCGTTGAGGTCTCCTGCATAGCATTTTCATCATAGTTTGATACAATTCGTGCAAATATTGCCGCTACTTCAGCTCTTGAAATCGGGTCTCCCGGTTCAAAATAGCCTGTGTCTCGTCCTAAAACATAAGCACGGTGCAGCATTTTAACCGTATCTGTACCAACGGGGAATCTACTTGTTCCTCCGCCATCGCCGCCTGATGAATAGGAATTGTTATCTTCAATCACAATTAATACGCTGAATTTATATAACAAATCTCTTGTTACAGCAAGATTTCCGAGCTGCGTATCACTTTCGTCGGACGCACTCACCCATTGCCAGTCAATTTTTATATCTTTTAAATTTTTTCCGCCAATTATTCCGCGATACGCCGAAAGAACCGTAGTACCATTAAGCTCTGACGGATATTCAACCGAATTTATTGCAGACATTCCGTCTGTTCCGTCTATAGTAAACTCCAGGGGAATATTATCATTATTTTCACAGTAAAGATACAGGTTATAGGCTATATCTCCCGTAACATCATTTTTTAATCTCAAATAATATGTATCTCTTGAAAAAGGGTCAACAGTCGGATACTGCTCACCTTCAGCAGGGTCCCCAAATATGTTAAGGTCAACCGTTCCGTCTCCGTTTGCAGTTTTGCTCCAGCTAAGGGAATTTTGCGTATAAGTAGCAGTAATATCAGGAGCCTGCGGACTTCCAGCAAAGGTGGAATATAAGGCAAAAATAACCGTCATCGCCACAAGCATAGCAAGTATGCATGTAATATACAGCAGTTTAGTTCCTTTTATTTTCATAAATATTCCTCCTTAAGAAGTTAGGGGTTAGAAGTTAGGGGTTAGTGAAATTCGCGGGGCGAATTTCGTCTTTATTAAGGCTTTCCCTTAATAGGAAGGCTTTGTTTGCTTTCCTTTCGGAAATACCAGTCCCGGACCCTGTTCTCTTCCTTTTGTAGAAGCTTTGTGAAAATATAAATTCTATATTCCTTTAAATATTATATTCCCTTTTAACACGAAAGTCCACCTGCGCGGCTCCACACAGCGGTGGTGGCGTCGGTGGTTGCCTTCATTTATACTTTCATAAAGCTTTTACATATCCCCCGCCTCGCCGCAAGGCGGGGGATGTAATTCACTTTCTAATCAAACTTAAACAATATTCAAATCAGATCAGATATAACTCTTAATTAAATAAGGTTAAAATTAGTCAACCTGTGTGATTGTAGCAGATGTTGCAAGCGCGATTGTAGCAGCGTTGCCGTTAGCAGCAGCATCACCAAGAGCTGTGTCTTTTACATTATCACCCTCGAAAGGCCAAGCCCATGTTACAACGAGGTCATTTTCTACAGCAGAGAGATCATCATTTGTGTGATATTTCTGAGTAGCCTCTACGATAGCAGCTTCAACATCATCTATAAAATCAGCAATTGAGCCTGTCTGTTTGTATTCTTCACTGTTTACAGTAAAAACGATCGGGCAATATTCTTCAGCGTTAACTTCCCAACCTGTAAGTGTGAGTTCTGCTGTATATGTAACTTCAGTATCAACTTCAGGTGTACCACTGATGTCATAAGCTGCAAGTGTGCCGTTTGTACCGGGAGCAACTACATTTGTGCCTTCTGCTGTATCAGCCTGAACTCTGATTGTGTCAACAGCTTCGTCTTCTACGTAATTAACAACGCCATCTTCATAAGCGTTACCGAACATTTTGCCTGTTGTTGAGATTGTAACACCCCATTTAGCTACACGAGCTTGGTCTGAGCCATTACCGGTTGTTACGTATTTAGCTAAAGTACCGCCTGCGAAACAGGAAGTTACTAAGCAAAGAG
>JAZSKI010000076.1:0-38149 GCA_045534775.1 Clostridia bacterium
TGTGTGGAAGAATTTATGGATATGATCTATATTAACACTGAAAATGGTTTTTACAATTAAACTGGAAATGAGCTTTCAGGAGTAACCATAAATATACCTGGCAACTGGTTTAATATATCTTTACAGCCATTAGAAGAAAATTATGGATATAAAATTGAAAAAATTACTATTAATCTAAAATAACAATTATTAAAAAAAGTCTTTTAACCTAGTATGATACGAACGACCACAAAAAATAATGTCATCTAGATTATACAGTCTTTATATAATAATTTCATTGGAGATGAAATTAATGAATTGCCTTTGGCATGAATTGAAATCAAAGCTTTCATGAATTGAGCCTGCGACTAATGATTTGCACCTATTGGTGCATTAAGGCAATTCAATTCATTAAAAAGAGAAAGAATTTATTGTGCTGATAAATTTTGAAAGGCATCCAAATTGTGGAGTCTTTATATACTGAAATTATAATATTTTATATGGAGGTACAAATGCAAGTTAAAAAAAACGGTCGTTTGATGTATGTTTTATTTTTCGTGTTTTTTTTCTGTGCCTTTTTTATAATGCGATATGTACCTGTTATGGGCGATGATTTGTATTATTCCACTTTTGACAGTATATTTTCGGAGCAGTTCTGGAAACAGCATCTGGAGCATTACGGACTGTCTAACGGGCGGTTTATTGTGCATGTTCTGGCAACCTTTTTTCTGAAACTGCCGCCTGTTGTATGGCAAATTGCAAATGCGGCATTGCTTATGATAATTCCTTATCTGGCGACCAAGCTTACCGGCGGCGACAGGCTTGGAATACAGACTTTTGTAGGAGTGGTGATTGGTATAGGAACGGTATTTGCATTGCCGACCTATATATCCCGCGAAAGTATTTACTGGCGGACGGGGTCTATGAACTATGTTTATCCCTTTGCACTTCTGATGCTTTTCTGGGTGGTACTGAAAAACGATAAGGGGAAATACAAGAAAGTGCTTTTGCCGTGTATAGCGTTTTTTTCGGCGGCGACAACGGAACAAAACAGTATGATGACCCTGGGGATAACGGTGCTTTATATTTTGGGGTTTGTGAGGAAAAACCGCAAGATGCCTAAATATATCTTTCGCACCTTTATTTGTGTTGCTGCGGGCTTTGCAAGCGTATACCTTGCTCCGTCGAATATGGTGAGATATGCCCTGCAAAGTGAGCATACAATTCGGGAGAATTTTTTAATTGCTCTGCCGCAGGTGTTCAGAGATTTTGTGTTTGGTGATTATACGGTAGTATTTATGATGCTGACGGCGTTGACTATGGGAATGTTTTTATATACCAATTTCCGCGGGAAAACGGGGGCGGGACTGTCGGCTGCGGGTGCGGTTGTATCCGCGGCGTTGCTATGGGTGCATCACAGCACAAAGAATTATGCCGTTCTTATAATAGCATCAATTATACTGGCAGCTGAGCTGATTTGTACGGTTATAGCGGTTTTTCACAGAAAAGTCAAAAACGGTGACGTGACCTTGTCGGCGATTGCAATGTGTCTGGGCTCTCAGCTGATGATGTGTGCTTCTCCCGTGTGGGGAGGCAGAACTATGCTTTGCGGAATTTTTATGCTGATGATTTTTAATATTACCCTGCTAAGCTTAATCAGCACAAAGAAAATGGGAGTTTTCGCGCTTTGTATTGTGGCGGCACTGTCGGTATCGGCAGTTATTAATTACGGAAAAACCTTAGACGGCTACAAGGCGAACTATGCAGTAAATATTTTAAACACAACGAAGATTGAAGAATATAAAAAAACAGCAACAGGACCATTGGAGCTGTATATAATGCCGAGGGAGGACTGTACGTGGTCACAGCCTCACGTCAGCATATATCATTCAAATTATTATAAGATTTATCATAATCTGCCGGCTGAAACGGAAATAATATGGAAGGAATATTGATAATTTGAGAGGAGATACGAAAAATGAGAAAGCAGACTAACTACCCACTGGACTATGTTGAAAAATTTTCAAGCATTAAAGAAATGCTCGAATTGGCAGAAAAGGCTGCCGGTGATAACATAGCATTTAAGTATGACGGCGGCAAAAAAGAGGTAACCTACCGAAAATTCAGAAGAACGATTATGGCGCTGGGAACTGCCCTTGTGGCAAGAGGTGTCGCAGGAAAGCATATAGCGTGCTTAAGCGAAAACCGTTATGAATGGATAGTAGCTTACCTTACAATGCTGTGCAGTGACGGTGTCTTTGTGCCTATAGATAAAGAGCTTCCCGAAAAGGATATTTTGAATGTACTGACACATAGTGACAGCGAAGTAGTGTTCTATTCAAAAAAATTCGAGGAGCTGGTTAAAAGTGAGGCAGTTCCTGAAAAGCTGCAGCTTTTTATAGGCTTTGACAGCGATGATCACGAAGGAAATTTCCTGTCGTTCAACAAGCTTATTGAAGAAGGCGAAAAGTTGCTGAGCGAGGGCAATACAGCCTACACCGATATTCAGGGCGATGAATATGCACTCAGACTTCTGGTTTATACTTCGGGTACGACGGGAATGGCAAAGGGCGTTATGCTTTGTGAGCATAATCTGGTTTCCTGCATATATTACGGCTTGCAGGTTTCTACTGTTTATGATGTGTGTCTGTCGGTATTGCCATATAACCACACCTATGAGGCGGTAGTCGGACTTCTGGTATCTCTCCATAAAAGAGCTACTATATGTATTAACGAAAACCTGCGTACGGTAACTAAGAATCTGAAGCTGTATAAACCTTCATACGTATTTCTGGTACCTGCCTTTGCGGAAATGTTTTATACAAAAATCCAGGCAAACATAAAAGAACAGAAAAAAGAGAAGCTGTTTAAAATTATGATGAAGGTAAGCGGCGGGTTGCTTAATATCGGTATTGATATGAGAAAGGTTTTCTTTAAATCAATCCACGAAGTATTCGGCGGCAGAATGATTAAATTGGTATGCGGCGGTGCGCCTATCCGTGCTGAGGTGGGAGAATTTTTTGAAGCCATAGGTATATATCTTATCAGCGGCTACGGAATTACGGAATGCTCGCCTCTCGTATCGGTAAACCGTGATAAATTCAACGATTTCAGTACGGCGGGAATACAGCTTCCCTGTGTAGAAATCAAAATAGAAGATGCAAAGGAAGACGGTAACGGCGAAATTTGCGTTAAAGGAGATACGGTAATGCTTGGATATTATAAGAATCCTGAGCAAACTGCCGAGGTGCTGAAGGACGGCTGGTTCTATACGGGCGATTATGGGTATCTTAATGAAAATAAACAGCTTGTTATAACGGGAAGAAAGAAAAATCTTATAGTTTTACACAACGGTAAAAATATTTATCCCGAAGAAATAGAAAATTATATAATAGCACTTCCTTATATCAAAGAGGTTGTAGTCTACGGCGATAAGGACAGCGACGGTACAGAAAAATCAATTTACGCCGAGGTCTTTACAGAACCCGAATATGCTGAGCCTGTGGACGAAACGAAGATAAAAGCCGATATAGATGAGCTTTTGAAGGATTTGCCTTATTATAAGCAGATTTCAAGAGTGGTTATCCGCGATACGGAATTTGAAAAAACCACATCAAAGAAGATAAAACGTAATTATAATTAAAAATCATACGAGGCGGGCGGATACAAAATGCGACTGCCGTTGGGATTGAGATGATTTGGTTCATAAATTACAGGCAGGAAAACCGAGTTTTGGTTTTCCTGCCTTGATTATATTATGTCAGATTTATATCTTTTGGAAAAACTCTCTGAACCGGGTCGGAGAGCAGCCTACATGGGATTTGAAAAATTTTGAGAAATGACCTAAATCCTTAAAACCGACACGCACCATAATTTCGCTGATGGTAAGGTCGGTGGATTTAAGCAGTGTTTCCGCATGCTCAAGACGTTGCTTGTTTATATATTTTATAGGCGATATGCCTATATTTTCTTTAAATATCCTTATGAAATAATTGGGATGCAGGCAAGCCCTTTCCGCTAAAGTATGAAGAGATATACATTTATCGAGATTGTCGTTTATATATCCCAATATACCATTTATGGAGACGGAAACATTTTCAATAGCAGCATTTTTGTTAGTTATTTCCATATACACAGAAAGCATCTTCAATATCTCGGACTTACAGCGAAGTTGAGATGGAAGGTCACTTTTATAGGCAGAATGAAATATTCTGTTAAAGCTGCCTGTAATTTCATCATCGGAGCCTATACTTGCCATATAAGGGAGTTTCAGCATTTTCACAAAACAGTGGTCCGTTGATTTAAAATCGAAATGATACCAATAATGAGTTATCAGGTTATCGTTTATATGATAAAAAGAATGTTTAACACCGGAAGGAATTAAAAACATATCTCCTGCTTTTCCGTGATAACAGGTGCCGCTAATATCTATAGCACATTCGCCTGCGGTAATGTAATAAAATTTACTGTAAGCGCAAACAGTATCTATTGCCTTCCACGAAGGAGTGCAGCTTGTCAATCCCCCGTGATAGTAGGTTATATACATGCCGGAGAAAATATCGTTGCAGTCCATTACTTATGACCTACCCTTACAGTTAATTTGTTAGTTCAGCATTTTTGGAAAGGTTATAGCTGTTTTTTCTGATAAGACTGTAATTGCCTTTGATTATAAATCCCAGCGGGGTCATCTCGCTTATAGGCTCAAGTCTTGGGAAGGAAGTTTTCCTGTCAATAAAATACACCTTTTCGGAGATTATATCATACTGCCCGCAGATGAGATGGTTATCCTTATCGGTTACCAGAATATCCTTTCCGCTGAAATCGGCAACAGGATCCGTATACACTATAATAATATCTCCGCTGTAGGTACCGCCGATATTAATGCGACTTTCGGGGACTTCAATACCCACCACATTGCCGTCTGTGTCAGCGGTTAAAGGAATAATAATGCTTTTAAGCTTGTTTTTTGAATCCGTATGAGAAAAAACATCAACCTTTTTATACATCTTCACAGCGGAAGCATTAGCTTCATCCTCATCCTCTTCTTCGTCTTCGATGAAATCGCTTTCGTGGAAGCAAAGAACATGCATAGGTTTTAAAATCAAATCATCAAGACTGCACCCGAAAACCTGCGCAAGATGAATACAATCGTCTACACTCGGCTGGCTGTACCCGCTTTCGTAGTTGCATATTGTTGTATTAATGACCCCTAAGGCGTTGGCAAGGTCAGTTTGGGTCATAGAAAGATTTTTTCTTAAAATTCTTATGTTTTCTGCCAGGAAGTTTGAACATTCAAACATTTGAACCCCTCGTTTCGACATTATTTTCAATTATATCTTACCATATTTTGAAATGAATGTCAAGGGATTTGAACGCCTGATGCAAATTTTTAAATATACGGCGGAGATATAAAGTGAATATATTGTTAAATTCAGATATCCCGGCAGGGGAGTGAAAAAGGCGTAAAGGCTGATGTTTGCGACAACGGCGGCAAATACGGGTTTAATGAAATGACGGCGGAGAGATATTCTTAAATCCGAAATTCTCACAAGCTTAGAGGCGCTGAGAAGGGAGTTTAACAGCTCGCCTGCAAAGATAACGCCGATATAGCCGTTAATGCCGGTTTTGGGTATCAGGGTAAGCACCAGGAAAATACTCACGGCAGAATCTATTATATTATATTTCATAGAAGACACCTGGCAGTCGAGACCTTTAAGCATACCGTCTACGGCGTTGTCTAAATACATTGCCGTTGCCAGAGGTGCGAGAAGTCTTATGAAAATTCCGCTTTGGGGATTTTTGAGTACGGTTAAGGCGATTACATCCGATAAATTAAACATAATTCCGCTGATACATACGGAAAAAATTAAAGTTATTCCGAAAACCTCCGAAACGATACGGGTGATTCTCTCCTGCCGGTTTTTTATACGGCAGGCGGAAAGGGTGGGAATTATAAGCTCGGAAAAAGCGGCTAAGAAAGCCGATGGAAACATAATGACCGGCATAACAGTGCCCTGAATAATTCCGTATTTGGCGAGGGCGGCATCATGACTGCCGCCGTATTTCATAAGCATAGCGGGAATGGCAATTTGCTCTGCAGAAACGAGCCCTGACCGCAAATATGACCCTGTTCCTACGGGCAGGGCGATACGCAGCATTTTTTTGGTAAGCCCTCCTGTGGGCGAGGGGCGATTTTTGTATTTTCCCGAATCCCATATATAGAATAAATATAAGAGAAAAAATGAAACAATTTCCGCCGTCGCTCCGCTGAAAACAGTAGCAGAAAGCATTGCGGAAGGAGCGTAATTACATAAGGTGACGGTAAAGGCCATACGGGCGGCAAACTCAAGGATTTGGGCGATTGCACTCCTGCCCACCCTTTCAACAGCGGTAAAATAACCGCTCAGGACACAGGACATAGCGGTAAAGGGCATACCTATTCCCATAATGCGTATGGGTGCGATGCTTCGCACGTCCTTTATCAGACAGCTTCCGATAAAACCGCCAAAAAGGAAAAGGAGCAAAGCGACAAGGGTTCCGAAAAATACGCTGTATGCAAGACAGCGATTTACGGCGGCGCTCACACCGTTACCCTGTGCCAGCTCTTCCGAAACCATACGGGTTGCGGTCAGTCCTATTCCCGAAAGGGAGAGGGTGACAGAGATACGGTAAACGGACATAATGAGCTGATAAAGCCCCATACCCGAAGCCCCCGCTTTAGAAGATATGTATAAATTAAAAGCGATACCGCCCAGCTGTAATATCAATGAGGTGGCGGAAAGAATTGCGGCATTAAACATAAATTTTTTAAAAGCTCTCATATTTAAAGTGTATGAAAAATATTTTTCGTTCAGTACAAAAATAATGTCGAAGAAATGTCTGAAAAAATTTAATAAAAATTGCCGTAAATATTGACATTAAACCCTCGTTGTGATAGAATTATATTGAGGTAGTTTATAAAATTATTTTTTTGATTACATAAATCGGAGGGCAATTTGATGAGCATGGAGGATTTGCAGGAATTAGGCGTTACAGAGCTTAAGTCTATGGCGAAGGAAAAGGGACTGAAAGGTGTGACAGCGTTAAAGAAGGCGGAGCTTGTACGGCTGTTACAGCAATGCCTTGAGGAAGAGGAAAATTCCAAAAAAGATGCAGATGAAGCAGAGCCTAAAAAACAACTTTTTGATATAAATAAAACAAAAGAAAACGTCAGAGGTATTTTAGAGGTATTACCTGACGGTTACGGCTTTGCACGCGGGGCAAACTGCCTTGACGGAAACAGTGATATATATGTTTCTCCCATGATGATAAGAAAATATTTTTTGAAAACGGGAGATATGCTGTCAGGCTATGCGGTGAAGCGTGAAGGGGAAAAGTTTGAAGCGCTGGTGTATATAAAAAGCGTAAATGATCAACGTCCCGACAGCATCAGAAACAGAGTGCCCTTTGAAAATTTAGTGCCTGTCTATCCCAATGAAAAGCTGAGACTTGAAACCGATAAAAAAGATTATGCCATGAGGCTTATTGATATAATTGCACCTGTGGGAAAGGGGCAGAGGGGGCTCATAGTTGCACCGCCTAAAGCGGGTAAAACTACTATTTTGAAGCACATTGCCCAAAGTGTAATGAAAAATAATAAGGATGTCCACATGATGGTACTTCTCATTGACGAACGTCCCGAAGAGGTGACGGATATGATGCGTAGCATTGAAGGCGCGGAGGTGGTTTATTCTACCTTTGATATGCCGCCTGAAAATCACGCAAAGGTAGCCGAGCTGGTTTTGGAACGTGCCCAGAGGCTGGTGGAACACGGTAAAGATGTGGTGTTGCTTCTTGACAGCATTACAAGACTGGCACGTGCCTATAATCTGGTGGGTCAGACCACGGGAAGGTCCTTGTCCGGAGGTCTTGATGCAGGGGCATTATACAAACCCAAAAAATTCTTTGGTGCGGCAAGAAATATAGAAAAGGGCGGAAGCCTTACCATACTTGCTACTGCACTGATTGAAACAGGAAGCCGTATGGATGATGTGATTTTTGAAGAATTCAAAGGTACGGGTAATATGGAACTGCATCTGGACAGAAATATGTCAGAACGCAGGATATTCCCTGCTATAGATATATTCAAATCAGGGACGAGGAAAGAGAGCATGCTGCTTTCAAAGGAGGAATTCGCGGCGGCGCTTACCATAAGACGTGCCTTCTCAAACAGCAGTAGCTTTGAGGCTACGGAATATGTACTGAGCAAGCTTACAGGAAGCGACAGCAATGCTGAATTTATACAAATTATAAATAAATCTGACAGAAATAAAAAAGGTTAATGGAGTGATTCAAGATGAAGAAAACAGTATCAATAATTTTGTTGTTTGCAACTCTGCTTGCCTTGTGTGTACCTTCGGTAACGGCGATGGAAACTTCTGATTTTGAAAGCAAGGCGGTAATACTTGTAGAGGCAGATACGGGTGAGGTGCTGTACGAAAAAAATAAGGATGAACACCTTGCGATGGCGAGCATTACAAAGCTGATGCTGCTTCTTTTGACTATGGAGGATTTAGAAGCAGGAAAAATCACCTTAGAGGATACGGTTATAGGCTCACCTAAAGCGAAGGAAGCGGGAGGCTCTACGATTTTTCTTGATGTTCAGGAAAAAATGTCTGTGGATGATATTTTGAAGGGCATTTGTATAAGCAGTGCCAATGATGCGGCGATTGCGCTGGCAGAGACTCTTGCGGGAAGCGAAAGCGATTTCGTTGTGCGAATGAACGAAAAGGCGAAGGAGCTGGGGCTTACAAATACAAATTATATCAACGTGACGGGCTTTGATGCAGACGGGCACTATTCCTCGGCGTATGATATTGCAATGCTCAGTCGGGAGATTATACAGAAGCATCCGAAAATTATGGAATACAGTCAGATAAGAGAGGATTGGCTGAGAGGGAAGAAAACTCAGCTGCTCAACACCAACAAGCTTCTTTCCCGATACCAGTATACTACGGGACTTAAAACAGGAACGGAAACCAATGCGAAATATTGTCTTGCGGCAACGGCATCCAAAGACGGTACGGATTTGATTGCAGTTGTACTGGGAGCACCTACGGACGGCATCAGATTTGACGAAGCTAAAATGCTCCTTGAATACGGCTATGATAATTTTGAGTCGGCATCAGCGGTGGAGGCAATGGAATACGTAGGAGATATAGAGGTTGTAAAGGGTTCGGCTGATACTGCAAAAACGGTTATCAAGGAAGCGTGTACCATTGTAGTGCCGAAAACCTATTCCGATAAAATTAAAAAAGAAGTAACTATGGATGAACGGGTGACAGCGCCTGTAGCGGCAGGAACACAGGTCGGTACCATGAAACTGCTTGTAGCGGGCGAGGAGGTAAAAGAGCTTCCCGTGGTAATTTCTGAGGATATAGGCAGAATAACATTCTGGCAGGCTCTCGGGAAGATGTTTCGGTCAATATTTTCTTTTTAAATAAAAACTTAAAAAATATATAGACAAATGACAAAAATATTGGTATAATAGTATTAGTGAATATATTTAGAAGGGAGGCACAGACAAATGAAAAAGATAATTATATTTTTTATGACGATGGCTATGGTGATGGGAGCAAGTGTATTGGCAGAATCGGAAATTAAGGTTGTTATGGAAGATGAGGCTATAGCTTTTGATACGACCCCTGTTATTGTAAATGACCGTGTTATGGTTCCTATGCGTGCGATTTTTGAAGAGTTGGGCGCAACTGTAAAATGGGACGGAGAAAGAAGTACGGCAGAAGCATTATTTGGTGACGGCACCCATGTTATGCTCACCATCGGAAAAGAGAGTATTTATAAGAATAATGAAGCAAAGACTATAGATTCAGCACCTTTTATTCAAAACGACAGAACAATGGTACCCGTAAGATTTGTCTCCGAAGCATCAGGAGCAAGCGTAAGCTGGGACGGCGAAACAAGAACAGTTAAAATAGTTCCTGTGTGGAGAGTAATGGATTTTGTACCCTTTACAGATAATATGGACGTACCTGCACCCTCTGCGGCCGATAAGAAAATGAAGATAACGAACGGCAGAAAAGACGGAGAGGCTTCGGTTTACACCTATGATATAAGTGCGGCAGGCTTTGAATCTGTTGTTAAATATGAGCAAATCCTGGGCAGATTCGGATATAATCTTACAAAAGGTGACATAACAGATAAGGAAAAAGTATATTATAACGGTAAAAAGGTTGTAAAAACGTCTATTGACGGTGATACCTATGTTATCAGAATTCATGCGGACAGCACAGGAGATTCTGTTAAATAATTATTCTATCACAGAAAGGAATGTATATAAATGGAAGAAAAGATTAATATCCCCGAAATAGGCAATATAAAAATATCGGAGGAGGTTGTTGCCATCCTTTCCGATAAAGCAGTAAAAGAGGTTGAAGGCATTGCAGGACTCAGCGGCAGTCTGGTGGAAAATTTTGCAGTAGTTTTGGGCAAAAAAACCGCTACTAAGGGCATAAGTGTGGATATTAAGGACAACGATGCAGTAATTCACCTTCACGTAATTGCGAAATATGGCTTCAGAATACCCGAAATAGCCTGGAAAGCACAGGAAGCGGTGAAAAATACCGTTGAAAGCATGACAGGTCTTAATGTAATGAAGGTTAATATCAGCGTTGAAGGGGTACAGTTCCCTGACGAAATAGCCTACCCTGAGGAAACCGAAGAAAAAATCGAGGAGATTGTTCCTGAGGTTATTGAAATCGTTGAAGAAGATGAATAAATGATACTTTGAAAAGTTCATAAAAGCTATGGGTGTGTCTGAAAAATGAATATTTGTTTTTGAGGCATACCCTGTTTTTGTTAGATTACAAAACAGGATGGAGAAAAAGATGGAAGATAAAAAAGAACTGATAGGTGAATATGGCGAAATCTTAAAATTTAACCGAAGAACCGCAAGAGATTTGGCGTTTAAGTACATTTTCCAATGGAATGTTATAGGCGATGATGTTATTGAAAATATGGCAGAGCTGGAGAATATGACCTTCAAACCGAAGGATATGGAATATATCCGCGATGCGGTAAGCGGTGTAATGAGTAATTGTGATGAGCTTGACAGGATTATAGAGGAAAACTCAAAAGGCTGGAAGAAAGGCAGAATTTCCAATGTATGCCTGGCGGTTATGCGGCTGGCTCTTTATGAAATGCTCTATGATGAGGAAATCAGCGACGGGATTTCCATTAATGAAGCGGTGGAGCTTATTAAAACCTATGACAGTCCCGAAGCCGCGGCTTACGTAAACGGAGTTTTAGGCGGCGTACAAAAAAATCGTAACGGGGAAAGTGAAAGCTGATGTATCTGGGGATTGACACGAGCTGTTACACAACCTCTGTTGCCGTAGTGGATAAAGATATTAAAGCCGATAAAAGAATTTTGCTTAAGGTAAAGGACGGAGACAGGGGACTCAGACAAAGTGACGGCGTTTTTCAGCATATAAAGAATATGCCGCGTCTGACAGAAAGACTGACGGAGTTTTACCCGAAGATAAAAGGGGTTTGCGTGAGCGTAGCACCACGTAGAGAGGAAGGCTCATATATGCCTGTTTTCCTTGCGGGGACAAGCTTTGCCGAAAGCATTTCCCACAGTCTCGGCGTGCCGCTTATAAGAACCTCGCATCAGGAGGGGCATGTTGCGGCGGCGGCAAAAGACAGCGGTTTTGATGACAGCGACCGGTTTCTGGCGGTGCATATTTCGGGAGGGACATCTGAAATCCTACTGTGCAGTCGTCGGGGAGAAGGCTATGATACAAAAATAATAGGCGGCACCTTGGATTTGCCGGCAGGTCAGCTTATAGACAGAGTGGGAGTTGCGGCAGGCATACCGTTCCCCTGCGGTAAGGAAATGGAAAATCGGGCGGCAGAGAGGCAAATAAAATTACCGGTGACAGTCAGAGGAACCGGATTTCATTTGTCGGGGGCAGAAACAAAGGCAATGGAGCTTCTGAAGAAAAACCCTGCCGAAGCTGTGTTTTACGGAGTTTTTGAGTGCGTTGCAAGGTCGCTTGCGGCGGCACTTGAAAATGCTGTGACAGAGTATAATATACAGAAAATTTTAATTGCAGGCGGAGTGTCGGCAAACAGATATATAAGAGAATATTTGCAGGACAGACTTGAGGTATGCTTTGCGGACCCGAAATATTCTACCGACAATGCGGCAGGAGTGGCATATATAGGTGAAAGGGCGTGTAACTTATAGAGGCTTATACAATTTCACAAATAAATAAATATATAAAGAATATAATTGAAAGCGATAGTTTTTTAAAAGGGATATGGCTTAAAGGGGAAATTTCCAATTTCAAAGCACATAATTCGGGGCATCTTTACCTGACGCTGAAGGACGAAGGTGCGGTGCTTCAGGCCGTAATGTTCCGCGGTGCCGCAAGAGGTCTTAGCTTTACGCCTCAAAACGGTATGAAGGTAATGGTTCGCTGTGATATAAGAGTATATGAGCCTATGGGAGGCTATCAGGCATATATTACCGAGATGAACCGGGACGGGCTGGGAGATTTGCATATAGCCTTTGAACAGCTTAAAAAGAAGCTGGGCGACGAAGGGCTTTTCGATATGGCAAGGAAGAAACCCATACCGCATTTCCCTACGGCTATCGGCATTGTCACCTCTCCTACGGGTGCGGCAATTCAGGATATGCTGAACATTCTGGGCAGAAGGTGGAAATATCCGAAGATATATATTTATCCCTCATTGGTACAGGGGGATGACGCACCTCCTCAGATTATAGAGGGTATCAGATATTTTAACGAAAAAAATAATGTAGATGTAATAATAACGGGCAGAGGCGGCGGCTCTATTGAGGATTTATGGGCATTTAATGACGAAGGCGTTGCAAGAGCTATTGCCGCATCAGATATTCCCGTAATATCAGCGGTGGGTCACGAGGTGGATTTCACCATAGCGGATTTTGTTGCCGACCTTCGTGCGGCAACTCCGTCAGAAGCGGCAGAGCGTGCCGTGCCGCTGACAACAGAGCTTAAAAACAGACTTAAGACTGCCGAAGAAAAATTAGCGGCAGGACTTCGTAAAACTGCGGTAGAGAAAAGACTGAGACTCCAACAGCTTGACGGCGCAAGAGTATTTGAAAGCGTAAAAAATGCCGTAGATAACCGCAGACTTGATGTGGACAGACTGTCGGAAAAAATGGTTACGGGTCAGAACTTGTATCTGGAACGCAAACGTAAAAATCTTGCTATGGCGGCAAGCAATCTGGAGAGCTTAAGTCCGCTGAGCATCCTCGGAAGAGGGTATTCCATAACCTTCGGAGAAAAAGGCAGAATAGTGGCAAGGGCGGCAGATGTAAAGAAGAATGATGATATTACCATAAAGCTGATTGACGGCGAAATCGGTGCGAAGGTAACAAACATATGCGAGATAGCTGTGAAGGAGGATTAGAAAGTGGCAGAAAAAAAGAAAAATTTTGAAGAGGCAATAACGGAGCTGGGCGATATTGTAAGAAAATTAGACAGCGGTCAGATTCCTTTGGACGAGGCTATGGAGCTTTTTGAAAAAGGTGTAGGTCTGACGAAGGATTGTAATAAAATGCTGGACGAGGCTGAGCAAAAGGTGGAGATTTTACTTAAGAATTCAAAGGACGAGGTTGCAGAGAATGGATAATCTTAACTTTTTGAAAGCTACCGCGGCGGAGATAGAAAAAGCAATAGATGAATATTTGCCGGTGAAAGAAAACCCGCAAAAGCTCATTTATGAAGCTATGCGGTACAGCGTTTTGGGCGGTGGTAAAAGACTTCGCGGGGTTTTGAGTGTGGCTTGCTGCCTTCTTGCGGGCGGGAAAAAAGAGGAGGTAATGCCCTTTGCAGCGGCGGTGGAGATGGTACATGCCTATTCTCTGGTACACGACGATTTGCCATCTATGGATAACGACAGTATGAGACGTGGAAAGCCTACAAATCATTTGGTTTACGGCGAAGCTACGGCAATCCTAGCTGGAGACGGCCTTCTCGGAATGGCTTTTGAAACCGTCCTTGAGAGGTTGGATGAAACGAATACCAAAAAGGGTTCAAAAGCCCTTAAGGTATTGGCAAAAAACCTCGGGCCCTCAGGCATGCTTGGGGGGCAGGTAGTAGATATGCAATCGGAAAATAAAAAAATTGATTATGATACGCTTGTGTATTTGCAGAACCATAAAACGGGAGCGTTAATCGAAGCGGCGTGCCTCATGGGAGCGATAATGGGCGAAGCCAACACCGACCTTATTGAGAAATTAAAGGAATATGCGGCGAAAATAGGGCTGGCATTTCAGATACAGGACGACATCTTAGATGTTATCGGAGATGAAAAGGTTTTAGGTAAGCCTATCGGCAGTGATACGGAAAGCCGCAAATCCACCTTCGTTACCGAATGTGGCATAGAGAAGGCAAAAGAGCTGGTACAAAAGCTGTCCTCAGAAGCGGCGACGATAGTCGAAGGCATTAATGAATACGGGGATTTTCTCGCGTGGTTGGCGAAATATTTGGCAGGCAGAGAAAATTAAACAAAGGATATGAGAAGCTATGATAGAATTTTTTAGTAACAGAATGATAATAGCAGGTTTTTCAGGCTGGTTTATTGCACAGGTATTGAAATTCTTTGTTGACTGGTGGGTTGAAAAAGGGGCACATTTTGAGAGATTTGTAGGCTCAGGCGGAATGCCCAGCTCCCACTCGGCGTTAGTTATGGCGATAGCCGTATCAATAGGGAAATATCAGGGGATGGATAGTGCTGTGTTTGCCTTAGCCCTGGCGTTTGCGGCAGTCGCAATGTATGATGCGGCAGGAGTTCGCCGCGAAACGGGCGTACAAGCTAAGCTCCTTAACCGAATGATTGAAGCGTGGCACATGGAAGGCGATTTGCAATTTGAAAAGAAGCTTAAAGAATTTGTAGGACATACCCCTTTAGAAGTATTTGCAGGAGCAATATTGGGGGGCATTATAGGATTTTTGGTTTAATGAGGTAAAAAATGAATGCTGAAATTATAGCGGTGGGAACAGAAATCCTGCTGGGACAAATTTTAAACACAAATGCAAAATACATATCGGAAAAGCTGGCAACAGTCGGAGTTAATATGTATTACCAGACGGTAATAGGAGACAACCCCGCCAGGCTGAAGCAAGCTCTTGAGCTTGCCTTTTCGAGAGTTGATACGGTTATTTTAACCGGAGGCTTGGGACCTACCTGTGATGATTTAACCAAGGAAACCGTAGCGGGATTTTTTGGCAAAAAGCTGGTGAGGGACGAATATTCCCTGAAAAAGATAGAGGACAGAATGTCACGGCTTGGGGCTAAGATGACCGATAACAACAAGAAACAGGCGGATATGCCGGAAGGTTGCATAATTCTTGAGAATTTCAACGGAACAGCACCGGGATGTATCATTGAAGAAAACGGGAAAACAGCAATTATGCTGCCGGGACCGCCGAGAGAAATGGAACCTATGTTTGACGGTGCGGTAGTACCTTATCTGGCGAGTAAAACGGCAGAAGTAATACGTTCAACCTCCGTGAGAATTTTTGGTAAAGGCGAGTCGCTGGCGGAAACCATAGTCCGCGATTTGATGGACTCTGAAAATCCTACCCTTGCACCCTATGCGAAGGAAGGTGAGGTAGAGCTTCGCGTGACGGCGAAGGCGAAGGATGAGGAGGAAGCGAGAAGACTTATAGCGCCTATGGTAGAAGAAATTAAAAACAGGCTAGGCGAAAACATCTACGGCTATGATGAGGATAATCTGACGACGGTAGCTGTAGGAAAGCTTATTAAAAACAAAAAAACAATTTCAACAGCGGAGTCCTGTACGGGCGGGCTGTTAGCAGGAGAAATAACCTCCGTCAGCGGTAGCTCGGAGATTTTCGGATACGGATATATAACCTATGCTAATGAAGCAAAACAGGATTTGGTGGGAGTAAACCCTGAAACTCTGAAAAAACACGGAGCCGTCAGCAGCGAGGTTGCTATGGAGATGGCGAAGGGTGCAAGAGAAAGGTCGGGCAGTCATATAGGTGTATCTGCCACGGGAGTCGCAGGACCCTCCTGCAGCGAGGCAAAGCCTGTAGGACTTGTGTATATTGCCCTGTCAACAGAGGAAAAGACGGTATATAAAAAGCTTAACCTGATAGGTGACAGAGGCAGAATAAGAAGACTTACGGTTAAACATATAATGAATATGATAATTAAAAATACGGATTAGGAGGAGATACAGATGAAAGATATAAAAGGAATGAATTATCCCGGCGACAGAGATAAGAAGGAAGCACTTGATGCTATGTTTGCACAGATGGAAAAACAGTTCGGCAAAGGTGCCGTTATGCGTCTGGGAGACAGAAAGACCGTAGCTGTAGACGTAATTTCAACAGGGTCGATAGGTATTGATATTGCTCTGGGAATAGGCGGTGTACCGAGAGGAAGAATTATAGAGGTTTACGGACCCGAATCATCAGGTAAAACAACCATATCCCTGCATATAATTGCAGAAGCACAGAAAAAAGGCGGCGAAGCGGCGTTTATTGATGCAGAGCACGCTCTTGATCCTGATTATGCAAGAAAATTAGGTGTAGATGTGGATAATCTTATTTTATCACAGCCCGATAACGGTGAACAGGCGTTGGAAATTGCCGAGATGCTCACGAGAAGCGGCGCTATTGATGTTATAGTAATCGACTCGGTTGCGGCACTTGTACCTAAAAATGAAATAGAAGGTGAAATGGGCGATTCCTTTATGGGTCTTCAGGCGAGACTTATGTCTCAGGCGCTGAGGAAGCTGACAGGTATAGTTAACAAATCCAATACCACTATTGTGTTTATTAACCAGCTTCGTGACAAAATAGGTATTATGTTCGGCAACCCCGAAACCACAACAGGAGGTAAAGCGCTTAAATTCTATTCTTCGGTGAGAATGGAAATCCGCCGCGGCGAGGCAATTAAAAACGGTAACGAAATTTTGGGTAACAGAACAAAGGCGAAAATTGTCAAGAATAAAATGGCACCTCCTTTTAAGGATGCCGAATTTGATATTATGTACGGCGAAGGTATATCTAAAATAGGTGAAATTTTAGATTACGCCGTAAATATGGGTATAATCAAGAAAAGCGGCTCGTGGTTTGCTTATAATGATGCGAAAATCGGTCAGGGCAGAGATAATGCAAAGCTGTTTTTAGAGGATAACCCCGAAATTGCAGACCGTATCGAAGAATTAATCCGCCGCGAATACGGATTGGTTAAGGCGGATGCTCCGAGCGAGGAAATATAATGCAAATTACAGGGCTGGAGTATAAAAAAATATATTTTAACCTTTATGTTGACGGAGAGCTTTTTTGCAGGCTGAATGATGAAACCATCGTCAGACTGGGACTGAAAAAAGGCATGGAGCTTCCCGAAGAAAAGGCTGATGAAATCCTCGAAATTTCAAGAAACGAAGCGGCACTTCGCGATGGTGCGAGAATGCTTGCGGCGGCAGCTAAAGCGAAAAACGATTTTATAAGGAAGCTGATGTTGAAGGGTCACAGCCGGGAGGCGGCAGAGAAATCGGCGAGTTTTTTTGAGGAAAAGGGAATTATAGACGACAGGAAATTTGCCGAAAGCTATGTTAATGATGCCTTGAAGCTGAAAAAAGACGGAAAAAGCAAAATCGCTTTTTCTCTTAAAAAATACGGAATTGATGAGGAAATTATTTCCGAGGTGTTGGCGGATAAGGACGACAGCGAGGGCTTAAGAGCGCTTGCCCTGAGGGAACTGTCAAAGAATAAAGATATAAACAAGGTAAAAAGAAAGCTGTATTCTAAAGGGTACGGTATTTGGGATATTAATTCGGTTATAGAGGAGCTTGAAGATGAAGTATAGGATAGGGTTTGTTTCGCTGGGATGTCCCAAAAATCTCACCGATACGGAAACCATGGCGGGAATACTTAAGAATAAATGCGAAATTGTAGCAAATCCGTCAGACGCAGATATTATAATCGTAAATACCTGCGGATTTATTGAAAGTGCAAAGGAAGAGTCTATAAACGCAATTATAGAAATGGGTCAGTATAAAGAGCAGGGCAATTTAAAGAAGCTCATAGTAACAGGTTGCCTGGCACAAAGATATACAGCTGAAATTTTAGCAGATTTACCCGAAGTTGATGCTGTTGTGGGAACGGGCAGTTACTACGAAATTGAAGAAATAATAGCTGACCTTGAAAAGGGCGAGAGGGTTGTCAGAAAAAATGATATTGATGCGGACATTCCTGAGAATATGCCGCGAAGTCTTGCGACTCCCGCCTATAGCGCCTATCTGAAAATTGCCGATGGCTGTAACAATAAATGTACCTATTGTATAATCCCGAAGCTGCGAGGGAAATATCGTAGCAGGGCTATGGAAAATATTGTTGCGGAAGCAGAGCAGCTGGTCCGAAACGGTGCAACAGAACTGATTTTGATTGCTCAGGATACCACCATGTACGGCATAGACCTGTATAAAAAGCTGATGCTGCCGACACTTATAGAAAAGCTTTCTGCAATAGAAGGGCTTAAGTGGATAAGACTTCATTACTGCTATCCCGAAATTGTAACCGATGAGCTGATAGAGGTTATGGCAAATAATGACAAGGTCTGCAAATATATAGATATTCCTTTCCAGCACGCCTCAGATGAGGTGTTGAAGCGTATGGGAAGAAAAAGCACTAACGCGAAAAATATAGCTCTTGTAAAAAGGTTACGTGAGAAAATGCCCGAAATAACTATAAGATGTACCTTTATAACAGGCTTTCCGGGAGAAACGGAAGAGGATTTTGATATTTTAAAGGATTTTATAAAAGCCTGCGAGTTTGAGAGAGTAGGGATTTTTGAATTTTCACCCGAAGAGGGAACTCCCGCGGCGGAAATGGAAGGACAGATTGCGGATGAAGTGAAATCCCAAAGACGCGGCGAGCTTATGGAACTTCAGAGTGAGATTTCTTACCGCAAGAATCAAGAAAAAATCGGCAAGAAAATCCTTGTGCTGTGTGAAGGTGAGACGGATAGAGGGATTTATGAAGGAAGAAGCGGCGGCGATTCCCCCGATATTGACAATAAAATAATTTTTAAAGGAAAAAATATCTTACCGGGTGAATATATATATGTAAGAATAACTGCGGCGGCAGAGTATGATTTGGAGGGGAAGCTGTGTGAATACGGCGAATAAACTTACTATAAGCAGAATAATTATGATACCGCTTTTTATTGTTTTTGCACTAATGGACGGCATTTTGTGTAAATGGCTGACGCTTATAACCTTTATCGTGGCATCTGTCACAGATTTTGCCGATGGCTATATAGCACGGAAACATAATCTGGTGACAGACTTCGGAAAATTTCTTGACCCGCTGGCAGATAAGCTTCTGGTAATGGCGGCACTTTGTATACTTACAGACAAAGGTGATATATCCGTCTGGGTAGTGTTTATTATAACCGCCCGTGAATTTATCGTTACGGGACTGCGGCTTGTAGCGGCAGGAGACGGCGTGGTAATTGCGGCGAGTATGTGGGGCAAGGTTAAAACCGTAACACAGATGATAGTTATTATATACGCTCTTGCACCACTGAATTTTGCACAGGACTTTGTGGTGTTCGGAATGACGATGACACAGCTTTTTATGTGGATAGTTGCAGTGATTACCGTAATTTCCGGCGCAGATTACGTTATTAAGAACAAAAATGTGTTAAAAGGGTGAGAAAAATGGAATATATGGATAAGGTCAGACAGGCGGCGGCTAAAATTGCATTGAGATATGAGGAAAAGGCTGAAACAGCTATAGTGCTGGGTTCGGGACTCGGCAAGCTTGCCGAAGAGATTACCGACAGAACGGAAATTGCATATCCCGAGATACCGGGCTTTCCCGTATCAACAGTAACAGGTCATGCAGGGAAGCTGGTATGCGGTAAGCTTTGCGGCGTACCTGTAGTTTGCCTGTCGGGCAGATTCCACTATTATGAAGGATATTCCTTCAAGGAAACTGCATTTTATGTTCGCGTGCTTAAGCTGCTGGGTATAAAAAGATTAATTCTGACCAATGCGGCGGGAGGAATAAACACCTCCTATGTACCGGGAGATTTGATGCTTATAAGCGACCATATAAAGTTCACCGATGAATCACCGCTTCGCGGCGAGAACTATGATGAACTGGGCCCGAGATTCAATGATATGTCCGATTGCTATACAAAAGAATTAAGAATAAAAGCAAAAGCTGCGGCGAAAAGCTGCGGTGTGGACTTAAAAGAAGGTGTTTATGCCTTTATGCCGGGACCCAGCTATGAAACACCGGCGGAAATCAGAATGCTTCGCATTTTAGGCGCAGATGCTGTGGGAATGTCTACGGTAGCAGAAGCTACGGCGGCGGCACATTGCGGTATTAAAGTAGCGGCAATTTCCTGTATAACCAATATGGCGGCGGGCATACTTAACAAACCGCTTTCCCATGAGGATGTAAAGATAATCGGCGAAATTGCAGGAGAAAAATTCGGCAACCTGATTAAAGAAATAGTGAAGGATGGATGTCAATGAGCTTACGTGACGATATAAGAGCCATAAAAGAACGTGACCCGGCAGCGAGAAACATATTTGAAGTATTATTGCTTTATCCGGGACTTCATGCCATTATGTGGCACAGACCGGCACATTTTCTGTACAAACACAAATGCTATTTTATAGCAAGACTTTTATCACAGCTTGTAAGATTTTTTACGGGAATAGAAATCCATCCCGGGGCAAAAATCGGCAGAGGAGTTTTTATAGACCACGGAATGGGCGTTATTATCGGCGAAACAGCAGAAGTGGGTGATAATTGCACCATTTATCAGAATGTAACCTTAGGCGGTACGGGCAAGGATGTGGGCAAACGACACCCGACTATAGGCAATAATGTGATGATAGGCAGCGGAGCGAAGGTTTTAGGACCCTTTAAAGTAGGAGATAATTCCAAGATTGCGGCAAATGCGGTGGTGCTGAGCGAAGTGCCTTCCAATTCCACCTGTGTGGGCGTACCCGCAAGACTGGTTAAGATAGAAGGTCGGCGTGTTGCGGATTTGGACCAGATACACATTCCCGACCCCGTATCAATGGAGCTTTGCAAGATGCAGGTAGCTCTGGAAAGATTAACAAAAGAATTGCATAAAAAAACGGAGGATAAAAATGAAACTTTATAATAGCTTAACAAGACAAAAGGAAGAGTTTAAACCCATTACAAAAGGCGAAGTGAAGATGTATTCCTGCGGACCGACAGTATATAACTATTTCCATATAGGTAATGCAAGACCTTTTATAATTTTTGATACACTTCGCAGATATTTTGAATATAGAGGTTATAAGGTGAAGTTTGTTCAGAACTTTACGGACATTGATGATAAAATGATAAAAAATGCCAACGAACAGGGAATAACCGTAAAGGACCTGGCAGAGCGTTTTATAGCTGAATATTTTACGGACGCTCAAGGACTGGGCATAAAGAAAGCAACGGTACATCCTTGTGCAACTGAAAACATAGATGCTATTATTAAAATGGTAAAAACCCTTGAAGAAAAAGGCTTTGCCTATAACGTAGACGGCGATGTTTACTTTTCCACAAAGAAATTCAAAGAATACGGAAAGCTGTCACACCAGCCGCTGGAGGATTTGGAAGCGGGCGCAAGAATAAGTGTAGATGAAAGAAAAGAAGACCCGATGGATTTTGCCGTCTGGAAAAAGCAGAAGGAAGGTGAGCCTGCGTGGGAAAGCCCGTGGGGTATGGGCAGACCGGGCTGGCATATTGAATGTTCGGCTATGGTAAACAAATATTTGGGCGAAACCATAGATATTCACAGCGGCGGGAAGGATTTGATTTTCCCTCACCACGAAAACGAAATTGCGCAGAGTGAAGCGGCAAACGGCAAACCCTTTGCCAATTATTGGCTTCATAACGGTTATATAAATATTGATAACAAAAAAATGTCGAAATCCGAAGGCAATTTCTTTACGGTACGTGAGATAGCGGAAAAATATGATTATGAGGTTATGAGATTTTTTATGCTCAGCGCCCATTACAGAAACCCCATAAACTTCTCGCAGGAGCTTATGCAACAGTCGAAATCATCTTTAGAGAGAATATATACTTGTCTGGAAAGTCTTATGTTCAAGATGGATAATGGCTCAGAGGGCGAACCGGGCGAAGCGGAAAACAAAGATTTTGAAGAAATTGCAAAATATAAAGAAAGCTTTATTGCTGCAATGGATGATGATATTAACACCGCCGATGCCATAAGTGCAATTTTTGATATGGTAAAAGAAACCAATTTAAGAATAGAAAGCGGCACATATTCAAAAGCGCATCTGCAGAGAATTTTTGATTTAATCCGCGAGCTGGGCGGCGTGCTGGGACTTCTTCAAAAGGAAATTAAAAAATCCGTTCCGCAGGAAATTATGGATTTGGTAAATCAGCGTAACGAAGCAAAGAAAAACAAAGATTTTGCGAAAGCTGATGAAATAAGAGACATTTTATCGGAAAAAGGCGTTACCCTGAAAGATACCCGTGAGGGAGTGCAGATAATATTTAACAAGTAAGGACGGTCGTAATGCAGGACTATAAACAATACGGGGCGCTGGCACTTGCCTATATGGGCGACAGCGTCTACGAAACTGAAATCAGAAAGCACCTTATGGAAAAAGGGAATATGCCTGTGAATACGCTTCATAGGATGGCTAAGGGTTACGTGTCGGCGGCGGCACAAAGCGAATTTATGGATATTCTTGAACCGATTTTAACAGCAGAGGAGCTGGCGGTGTATAAAAGAGGAAGGAACGCCAAACCCCATACGTCGCCTAAAAATGCCGCTTTGTCTGATTATAAAAAAGCAACGGGAATGGAAACTCTCCTTGGGTATCTGTATTTAAACGGAAACAAAGACAGAGTTAAAGAGCTTATAAATATTATCATAACCGAAAAGGAAGAGAATAAAAGTGGAACTAATAATTGATAGTCTGAAAATAAATTATATAACCGAAGGTAGCGGTAAGGATATTTTGATACTCCACGGCTGGGGAGCAAACATATCCGCTGTAACCACTATGGTAAAGGCATACTCTCCTTATTTTAAAGTTTGGGCGGTAGATTTGCCGGGCTTTGGGGCAAGCGATATGCCTCCCGAAAGCTGGAACGTGTATGATTATGCGGATTTTGTGGTGAAATTTGCAGCGGCGGCAGGAATTGAAAAACCCGTTCTGGCAGGACATTCCTTTGGCGGCAGATTAAGCATAATTATAGCCGCGAAAAAGCTGATGGAGCTTAACAAACTGATATTGATAGACAGCGCAGGAATAAAACCGAAACGCGGCGCAGGCTACTATTTTAAGGTATATTCCTATAAATTTATGAAAAAAGTCGCAAAGCTTGTGGGAATATTCTCCAAAGAAACAGAAACCACCATTAAAAGCATGTTCGGCTCGGCGGATTATAAAAACGCAAGCCCTGTTCTGAAAACCGTAATGGTTCGCGTAGTCAATGAAGATTTAACCTACCTTTTGAAGGATATAGGAGTGCCGACTCTGTTGGTATGGGGCGAAAAAGATGATGCTACGCCTCTTTCAGACGGTAAGCTAATGGAAAAATTAATACCCGATGCGGGACTTGTAACCCTAAAAGGTGCGGGACATTTTTCCTATATTGACCGGATAGGGGATTTTAATGTAATCACCAATAAATTTCTTGAAAACGACAGGGGTTGAAAAATATGATATTTAAAATTACAGCGGTGGTATCCTGCCTCTTGTATCTGTTTATAAAACTAAAAACAGGCTTTCACATGTTGCAACAGGAATCCTACCTTAATAAAGAGTATTTCAAATGGGTAAAAAAGAATATTTCCAAAAACATAGGCGGCGGGGATATTTTACCGCCGGCAATAGGGCTGTTTGTCGGATTGTTAAACGTAAGTGCAGGCTTTGCGGCATGGGCGGTGCTGAATGTGGCAGTGTTTGCTTTTAAACTCAAAACAACCCCGAAAGCGAAAAAACCGCTTGTGGTAACAGCCAGAGTTAAAAGGCTTATTGTCACGGCAACTGTGTTATCCCTTGCGGCGGCGGCGGGACTTTACATACTTGTGAAAATAAATATACTTTTCGCGGCGGCAGTGGCTATAATATTCAACTGCTTGACCTGTCTTTACACAGCACTTATCAATATTATTAACCGACCTGTAGAAAAGGCGGTAAATAAATGGTACTATAACGATGCGAAAAAAATCGTGACATCTATTCACGGGCTGAAGGTTATCGGTATTACGGGAAGCTACGGCAAGACCAGCATGAAATTTATCCTTACGAAAATTTTATCGGAAAAATATCATACTCTTATGACTCCGGAAAGCTATAACACCACTATGGGAGTAATAAAAACCGTCCGCACCTCTCTTACACCGGCGCACGAAATTTTTGTTTGCGAAATGGGTGCAAAATATGTTAACGATATAAAAGAAATCTGCGATTTGGTAAATCCCGACTACGCAATTATAACCTCCATAGGTCCGCAACATCTGGAAACCTTCGGCGGCATTGAAAATATAATAAAAACCAAGCTGGAGCTGACGGACGCTATTGCGGATAAATCTGATGCGGTGGTAAACATTTCCTCCCCGCTTGTGGCGGAGAACAAACCCGAAGAGGCTGTAACCTACAGCTTCTCAAAGGAAGAAGGCGGAAAGTATTACGCCGAAAACGTCAGCTACGGACCCGGTGGTGCAGAATTTATGCTCTGCGGCGAAGATATTGAACCCTTCAGGATTGAAACTAAGCTTCTGGGCAAGCATAATATAATAAATGTAATCGGTGCGGCGACAATGGCACTTAAGCTGGGCGTAACCCCTCAGCAGATAGTATATGCTCTACACAGATTAATGCCCGTACCTCACCGTCTTGAACTGAAACGCCGGAGCGGCGGCATTACAATAATAGACGATGCCTTTAACTCCAACAAAGAAGGAGCAAAATCTGCGGTAGAGGTTTTAGGCAGCTTTGAAAAAGGCGGCAGAATGCTTATTACCCCCGGTATGGTAGAGCTGGGAGACAAGGAATACGAATATAACTATGAATTCGGCAAAGAAGCCGCAAAGCATTGTGACTATGTTATATTGGTAGGAGAAAAACAGGCGGTGCCTATAAAAGAAGGTATTATGGAAACGGGCTTTGATGAAAATTGCCTTTATATAGCAAAGGATTTAAACGATGCCCTGGCAAAAATGCGGGCAGTAGCACAAAGTGGCTGGACGGTGCTTTTTGAAAATGACCTGCCCGATTTATATCTGTAGGAGGAATTTAATTATGAAAATGAACTTAGCCGTTATTTTCGGCGGAAAATCAGTAGAACACGAGGTATCGGTAATATCAGCGAGCCAGGCAATGGCGGCGGCAGACAGCGAAAAATATAATGTTATACCTATATATATAACAAAACAAGGACTTTTCTATACAAGCGACATTATGAAAGATGTATCAAGTTTTAAAGATATAGATGCTTTACTTAAGAAAAGCAACAGAATTATTTTGGTAAACGACGGTAACAAGGTTCTTATGATGAAATACCCCAAACCCATGTTTAAAGGAATACTTGGCGAGATTGATGTAATTCTCCCTGTGGTTCACGGCACCAACTGTGAGGACGGCTCTCTTCAGGGCTATCTGGAAACCATAGACGCAGCTTATGCAGGCTGTAACGTGCTGGCATCGGCACTGGGTATGGATAAAATTATGATGAAAAAATTACTTAAAGAACACGGCGTGCCTGTTTTAGACTGCGAATATTTCCACGCAAGAGAATGGTTTTCTCAGAAAACCGAAATAATTGAAAAATGCGAAATCCTCGGTTATCCCCTTATAGTAAAACCTGCGGACTTAGGCTCAAGTGTGGGCATTAAAAAAGCGGCGGACAGAGCTGAGCTTGAAGAAGCGGTGGAAAATGCTTCTGCGTACGCTGAGAAAATTCTGGTGGAACACGCCATTACAAATTTAAGGGAAATCAACTGCGCCGCTTTAGGTGATGCGGAAAAAATCATAACCTCAGTTTGCGAAGAACCCTTCAGTAATGACGAAATTTTGTCCTACGAAGAAAAATATATGGGCGGAGGCAAAGGCTCAAAGGGTATGGCGAGCCTGTCAAGAAAGGTTCCTGCCGATATAAGCGAGGAAACTGCAAACAAAATCAAAGGCTACGTGGCGGATACCTTTAAAATCCTCTGTTGCTCGGGCGTTGCAAGGGTAGACTGTATGATAGACGGCGATAACGGCGAAATCTATGTTAACGAAATAAACACCATCCCCGGTTCGCTTGCCTTTTACCTGTGGGAAAAAGCGGGCGTAAAATTCAGCGAGCTTATAGATGAGCTGGTAAGAATTGCTCTTAAACGTAAAAGAGAAAGACAGTCCCTGACCTTTTCCTTTGATACAAATATACTTGAGATGCACGGCGGCAGTAAAGGAACCAAAGGATAATACCTAATTAATGTTACCTATAACTTTTAATGAAAACTTGAAAAATTTGTATATTTTTTAATTGACAAAGTAAAAGTTATTTGGTATAATTATATTTGAATGTAAAATATTATCGGTTTTTGTTAAACAGGGCAGTCAAATGTATCATAAATATTACAAAAAGCAGTTTTTTGACCGTAATATTGCAATCCTGTAACAAAAAGAGAGTATATTTTTACAATTTCTTTACATCTGTTTAAAACCCTTGACAGAAGCGGTATGCAAGTGGTATAATAAGCCCATAGGTACGAAACATTTGTACCGCGCCTTAAAGGGTGATAAAAAATTATATTTTTATAAGGAGGAGTTCATAATGAAGAACTTATCAAAAGTAATGGCAGTAGTTCTCGCATTACTCATGACATTGTCTACAGTTAGCTTTGCAGCTTTCACAGACGTGCCTGAAGATGCAAACTACGGCGAAGCAGTTTCCATTCTTAATGCAATGGGAATTCTCAAAGGCGACGTTGAAGGCACATTCAGACCTGATGATACAATCAAAAGATCTGAATTTGCAGCAGTTGTATGTCGTATGTTGGGTCTCGGCGAAGCAGGCGAAGGCGCTAAAGGTCAGGTAGTATTTACTGACGTTTCAGGCGAACACTGGGCTTCCGGTTACATCGCACTTGCTTCACAGCAGGGCATAGTTAACGGTAAAGGCAACGGTATCTTCGATCCCGACGCTGACGTTAAATATGAAGAAGCTGTAAAGATGATAGTTGCAGCTCTCGGCTACACACCTATGGCTGATACAAACGGCGGCTATCCCGGCGGTTTCCAGATCGTTGCTGCTCAGAAGGGCATTTTAAGCGGCGTTAAAGGTATCCAGGGTGATGCAGCATCTCGTTCACTCGTAGCTCAGATGTGCTACAATGCACTTGAAGTACCTCTCATGGTTCAGGACGGTTTCGGAACAGAAATCTCCTTCGGCTATGGCGATCAGCTTCTCTTAAACAAACTTGGTGTTACAAAGTTTGAAGGTACAGTATATAACACAAGCGCATCTTCTGATGACGTTAAAGAAGGCAAAGTTGCTCTTGCTTATGACGTACAGATTACAGCTATCAAAGATCAGTCTAATGCGTCTCGTGTAAAACTCTTAAAGAACGGCGTTCTTAACGAAGACAACCAGTACAAATGTAATCCTGTTGTAGAAGGCATGGATAGCTACGCAAGACAGACAGTTCTCATTGACGATGCTGATGAAACTCTTGCTGATACAGTTGAAGGTCTCCTCGACTACGCTTCTGTAATGTATGTAAAAGATGCTGATACAGATGATGAAGCTACTCTCGTTGCTATCGCTAAGAAAGGCAACAAGAATAAGACAGTTGAATTCAGAGCTGAAGACGTAATCGACGGCGGTACTGACACATACATCGATGCTACAGCAGTTGGTAAGGTTACTGTTGATACAGATACAAAAGAAGAAAAATATAAACTGGCTGTAACAAAGGTATATGTAAATGGCAGAACAGTAGCTACAGAAGATATCGCAGCTGACGGTGCTATTGCAGCTATCGCAAAAGGCGAACCTATCGACACACACGCTGAAATGCAGACAGTTATCAACTACTACTTCGATTCTGCAAGAACAGCTGACATCAAGCTTCTTGATGGCACAACAGGCAGCGAAGAACTCTTCAACACAGTTTATATCACAACATACAGCGATTACGTAGTTGAAGAAAAGAACGACAAGAAATATTCTATCGTTGACAAAAACAACAACGGCAAGCTTATCCTTGATGAAGAAAATGAAGATTACAGATTCACAATTGTAAAAGATGGTGCTAAGATTTCATTTGCTGACATTCAGGAAAATGACGTTGTAACAGTAAATGGTTATATTAACAGCGATAAAGAGCTTGAATACGGTACAGTTACAGTAACAAGCCAGCAGGTATCAGGTGTTGTTAAAGCTTACAACGCTTCTGAAGGTACAGTTACAATTGATGATACAGTTTATGATATTGATACAAACAACATCACAATCGGCACAACAGTAAGACTTGGCGATACAGTAACAATGTATATGAACTCAAGAGGCACACTCGTTGGCGTTGACAAAGCTCAGTCCAGAGGCAACCTCAACTTCGGTTTTGCTACAGTAATAGCTAAGAATTCAGGTATCAGCAGCACATTCCAGATCAGAATTATGAACACAGAAGGCACATGGAAAACTTATGACTTCGCGTCTAAGGTATCCTTTGATGATGCACCGTCTGTAACTCTTAACGACTCTACAGCTTGGGCAACTCTTGTTGGCGATGTAGGTATTGCAGCAGGTACACCAAGTACAACAAGCGGTTCAACAACATTTGTAAACAAGCTCGTTGGCTATGAAACAAACAGCGATGGTAAGATCAATAAGATTTACTTCAACGGTATTGGTAACAATGCTACTGATGATATCTTCTATACAAAGAGAGTTAATGCACCTCAGTACTACGAAGCTACAGATAGCCTCGGCGGAACTTATGTAGATGACAGCACAATTATCTTCAGTGTAGATGGTAGTATCGCAGGTAATGCAGCAGTTGTTGAAGACAACGTAAGCGTTGCTAAGAAAGAGGCTCTTGTTGACCGTGACACATTCGGTACAATCCTTGTTGCTAACGAAGATGAAAACGGCTATGCAAAGGTTATCTTAGGTACATCTCTTGTAGGTAAGGTTAATCCTGCTGCTTCCTTCTTCACAATCGTATCTGATGCTGTAACAACTAATGCAGAAGGCGATAAGGGTACACTCTACACAGGTATCTGTGGCGGCGATGAAGCTACAATATTTGTAGAAGATGGTACAACAATCAATGTTGCTGACTACACAGCTGCTGATTATACAGAAAGCACAACTCCGTTTGGCGGAACACTTGCAAAGGGTGACGTTATCATATTCAGCAAGGCTGCAAACGGCGATGCTAAGAAGGTTATAGTTCTCTTAGATGCTTCAACTTATGCAACAAGTGCAGGCGTAACAAACAACGATGCGGCATTAACTGTTGAAACATTCTCAGCTGCAGGCACAAACTACAAGTTCATCTTTGGTTATGCTGCAAGCTTGAGCGGCAACCGTGTAGGTCTTATCGACGGTACAGTTACACCTAACACAACAGCTTACACAGATGGTAGCCTCTTCTCAATTAAGAGCGGTGCTTCTATGACATACTACGATGCTTACGAAAAAGTAGGTAACAAAGTAGGTAAAGTAGCTGTTGCTGATAAGAGCGACATCGAAACTGTTGAAAAAGATGAAAACGACAAAATCGCTGCTACAGGCGACGTAATCTTCGCAAGAGTAGCTAACGATTCTTCTATCGAAGACGTTGTAATCATCAAAGTTAAAGACTAATATTAATTTAGTAATAATTTAATATAAGCAAAAAACAGGGAGCTTCGGCTCCTTGTTTTTTTGCATATAAGCCTAATAAGCCTTCTCCGTGACGGAGAAGGTGTCAGCCGTAGGCTGACGGATGAGGAGACTATATGGCATAGGCTTGTGCAAGTGGTCACAACCCCTCCGAGAGGCTTCAACACCCGCCCTCGCCTCCCTTGCCTAAAGGGAGGGGGACCACCGAAGGTGGTGGAGGGATTCAACCCTTGCCTAATACCCTGAAGGGCACGCGAGGGAGGGGGACCACCCGAATAGCCTTCCACTACGAAGGTAACTGCAAACTTCGCTACATAGCCTTCCCCTACGAGGGGAAGAGGGACCGCTTGCGGTGGATGATTACTGACACCCCAAATCTTCGATTTGGTTGGTGTAAGGCTATGCAAGCGAGCAAAGCGAGTCGCAGGTGGACCCGTTGTCGCAAAGCTCATAAATCAAGCAAAGCAAACCGCAGGCGAACGGCGTTGCACAATGCGTGTGCCATACAGATACAAAAGGTTCAAAAAGCTATAACGGGTTGCGGGTACAACCTGTTATAGCTTTTAGTGCAGAAAAAATTATTTTTGTATGCTTTTATTTATATAAGTCTGTGGAGAGATAGCGGTCGCCGCTGTCGGGGAAGAGGACTACTATGTTTTTGTCTTTATTCTCAACCCGTTTTGCCACCTCTATTGCTGCCCATGCGGCGGCACCTGATGAAATGCCGAGGAGGAAGCCCTCTTTTTCACCGATAAATTTGCTTGTAGCATAGGCGTTATCGCTGCCGACGGTTATTATCTCATCATAGACGGCGGTATTTAAAATTTCGGGGATAAACCCTGCTCCTATACCCTGCAGGGGGTGAGGGCCTGCTGAGCCGCCTGACAGCACGCAGGAAGCCTCAGGCTCAACAGCAACAATTTTTATATCGGGATTTTTTGATTTAAGATATTCCCCGACACCGGTTATAGTGCCGCCGGTACCTACACCGCAAACAAAAATATCCACGTTGCCGTCTAAATCCTCATAAATTTCAGGACCTGTGGTTTTAAAATGTGCCGCAGGATTAGCCGAATTTATGAACTGCCCTGCCACTATGGCATCATCTGTTTCGGCGGCAAGCTCGTTTGCTTTGGCGATAGCGCCTGCCATACCGTGCGCACCGTCGGTTAAAACAAGCTCAGCTCCGTAGGCGGACATAAGCATACGGCGTTCTACGGACATAGTTTCGGGCATAACGATAATAGTCCTGTAACCACGTGCGGCGGCTACAGAAGCAAGACCAATACCCGTATTACCGCTGGTGGGTTCTATAATAATGGAATTTTCAGTTAAGAGACCGTTTTTTTCTGCTTCGTCAATCATATTTTTTGCCACTCGGTCTTTAACAGACCCTGCGGGATTAAAATATTCCAGTTTAGCAAAGATTTTTCCTTGAAGCTGTAATTCTTTTTCAACTCTGCAAAGCTTTAAAATGGGAGTTTTACCTATAAGCTGGTCGATAGATTTATATATCATAAAAACACTCCTTGAGGTCGCGCAGCTGGTGCGACAATAAAATAACTTGGTTTAATAAAAAAGCAGAGCATAACAGCTCTGCTTTTACCGGCGGATTATACCGCTCATTTACAAAGATTACTGAGCAATGGGATAAACACTAACCTTTTTCTTATCCTTACCCATTCTCTCAAACTTAACCTTACCGGTTACAAGTGCAAATAAAGTATCATCACTGCCTTTACCTACGTTTGTTCCGGGGTGTATTTTTGTTCCTCTTTGCTTAACAAGAATATTGCCGGCAAGTACTGTCTGACCGTCAGCTCTCTTAACGCCTAACCGTTTAGATTCGCTGTCACGACCGTTCTTTGTACTACCAACACCCTTCTTATGTGCAAAAAACTGTAAGCTGATTCTTAACATGGATAAACCCTCCGTTTCCATACAAATATGTGTTTTTTATACGCTTTTGCCAGTTTGTTGATATATTTATAAAAGGTATCGGTGAAGAAGAAGAATTTTTCTTTTTCCTCTTCCGTAATATCCTTAGGCATTCGGCAGATAATCATAGTTTTCTGCTTACTTACCAAAAAAGCACCACGTCTTTTTCCGAGTAAATCAACCAAACCGACTTCCATCATCTGAACACAAGACGACATTGCAGAACAAAGTATATCGCTGCCTTCCTCGCCGTAGCCGGCGTGACCGCACATTGAAAAACCCGTAATATGCCCGTCTTTGTCAGAGGTAAACTTAAATACCGTCATAATTTAAGCTTTGATTTCTGTAATTGTGATTTTGTCAAGCGGTTGTCTGTGACCCTGACGCTTGTGATAACCTTTTTTAGGTTTATACTTGAAAATTCTAACCTTCTTACCCTTTGTATTAGCTAAGATTTCAGCTGTTACAGCTGCACCTTCGACAACGGGAGCACCGATTTTTGAATTTTCACCATCAATGATAGCAACAACATCAAAATCAACCTTTTCGCCTTCGGCTTTGCCTAATTTTTCAACAAAAATCACATCACCCTGCTGAACTTTGTACTGTTTACCACCTGTTTCGATTACTGCATACATTTTACGCACCTCCATCCTCCAGACTCGCTGAATAACGGGTACCCGTAGGTTTTAAAACCCGATTCACGCGGTTAATAGATATTATATCATAAAAATTCAAGGTTGTCAATACTTTTCAAAAAAAAAATACTCATTTTGCCGGATTTGCATGTATCATACAATGTTTTATATCGGGAATTTCAGATTCTATTTCATCATGGATATTTTCTATAATAGTATGAGCCTTTTCCAAAGTAAAGCTTTTATCTAACTGCAGTTCAATATCTACGTAAATTTTGTTACCGAAAAGTCTTGTTTTAATAAAATCAGTTTTTTGGACATCGGGGAATTTTGAAATAATTTTTTCCATTTTTTCAATGATTTCGGCAGGTGCCGCAGTATCAACCATCTGGTTTACGGCAGAAACGGAAATATCTATGGCTACCTTCAAAATAAGAGCTGATATAATAACCGATACCAGCGGGTCAAGGAAGAGAAAACCTGCCATAGCTCCGCCTATTCCGATAAAAGCACCTATGGAAGAAATGGCATCAGACCTATGGTGCCAGGCATCCGCCATCATTGAGGTAGATTTGATTTTCCTTGCAGCGCGGACGGTATAATGGTACATACTTTCTTTGACAATAACGGATATAGTGGCGGCAATCAACGCAATTAAACCGGGAGGCTCAACGCTGTGAGTGCCTTTAAAACAGTTTATCATTGCAAAAACGCCGTTTATACCTATACCCACTGCTGTTGTGAACAGCAGCATAGCAAGAATAACGGAGGTTATACATTCAAGCTTTTCGTGCCCGTAAGGATGCTTTTCGTCCGCCTTTTTTGAAGAAATATTAATGCCGATTATAACCACAACCGTACTAAGCACGTCAGACAGGGAATGGAAGGCATCTGAAATCATCGCCGCTGAATTGCCGATAATTCCGGCGGATATTTTTATCAGCGAAAGCGTAATGTTTTGAATTATAGTGTTTATGCTTACCCTGCAAGCAATTTGTTTGTTATTTTCCAAAATAATCACCTCATAAATTTAAAGAGGCGGCAACGCCGCCTCAATAGTTCAGAGTACTTCAAAAATTATACATTTTCTTTTATCCAAGCCTTTGCCTGTGCGGCTGTAAAGGGGATTATATTTTCCTCGGGATATTTACTGTCGGCACCGCCTGCAACGTAGAGAAAATAATTTCCTGTACGGGTTTTGAAAAGCTTTTCCTCATAGCCGACGCTTTCACCAAAACTGCCGAAAGTAATATGCCCTTCAAGAGAAGCGGTATCTGTGTTATAAGTTTTCTTATTTATAATCTTTTTCATTTCAATCTCCCATTAATCTTTAATTTTTATTGAATCATATTTTTTAGTATCATTTTCAATTTTTGCAGATGCTTTCCATTCATCAACAAGAGTATCCTCAGCTTCTGTTTTTATGGCATTTTCTATTGATGAAACATCGTTGGCGGCTATATAGTCATCATAAGAAATAAGAGGATATCTCTTTAGGATATGATAACCGTAAGATGTTTTCACAGGAGCACTTACTTCGTTTTCCTGTAATTTAAACGCCGCATCCTCGAATTCAGGTACCATCATACCGTTATGAGCAAAGGTATAGCCGTCAGGATTAGACTTACTGCCCGGGTCTTCGGAAAGCTCTGTTACCGCTGCGTCAAAATCGTTGCCTGCCGCAAGCTTTGCGATAATGTCGTTAGCTTCTGCTAAAGCCTGCTCGTCGCTACGATACACATTTCCTGACTGAGGGTCGGTGGTTTGTATTAAAATATGCTTTACAGTTCTGTAATTTTCAGCATAATATACCTTAAGAGCATCTTCGGTTACGGTAATTTTTCCATCTTCAACGTATTTATCAAAAAGCTTTGTTCTAAGATATGCTTTCTGATACGCAAGATTTAAACCATCTGCGGTAAACCCGTACTGTTCGGCGGCAGGAGCAAGCTGTGCCATTGCTTGAGAAATCTGAGACTTAGCTTCCGGACTATCGGCGCTGAAACCCTCTTCCTTTGCCTTTTGAGCTATAATTGTTGCGTTAATGGCATCGTCAAGAGCACGTTCCTTTGCAACATCGCCGGCTTTTTTGCCTTCAATTTCGGTTGTGTTCCAAAAATCCTCAGTAGAAGCCGCAGAAGCCGCTGTTTGCTGTAATTGCATTTTTGCCACTGCCAAATAATACATATATTCGCTGGTGAGAATTTTCTCTCCGTTAACGGTCGCTATTGAAGAAGCATCAACTACTTTTATAAGATTACAACCGCTTACAAGAAAAGTAATCACGGCAAGTGCCAAAAGCTTAAAAAAACTCTTTTTCATAATATTATCACCTTTCTCTCACTTATCTTTTGCAAGTATTCTCCTGTGAGCCAAAGAATATCCACATCAATAATTATACATCATCTAAGGCCCTTTTTCAACAATGTAATAAAATTTTAATATACACGAAATAAAATTGCAATATACAAGCGAAAATTCGACATTTTTCTATTTTATCAGTAGTCTGAAAAGCCCTATGGCTATCATAACAGCGGCAGGCAAAGTAGCCGCGACAGGCTTGATTTTTTCGTGAAACCTCTGTAATTTTACACCCGAAAAATCTCCAAGACGAATAAAAATTATTTCAAAAACACCTATGAGGGGAGGAAGCAAATATCCCGCGGCAGAGGCGGCTCCCAGCCCTACGCCTGTGCTCAAAACATCTGCCGCAAGAGCTATCCCCACGCTTACGGCTTCAAGGGCATCTATTGTGCCTGAATTATCCGTATCCATCGAAAGGGGATTTCTGACAACCGTTACGGTGATGCCAAGCGGCTTTATTACTATTTCAGCCAAGGTAAGTTTTTCTACGGATTTTGGCGGCAGGGCATTTTGAATTAAAAACCATCCGCCTGTTAAAATAAGTATACCGCTTCCAATATATTGGGCAATTCTGACCGGGAAAATCAGGGAAAGCTGTTTGCCGAAAAAAACAGATATATAGCCAAACAAAACGGAAAGCAGACATATTATGACGAGAGAAAACCACGGTATATGAACCTTCTTGATGCCGTACGCCATTCCTACAGCAAAGGCATCAAAGCTCATTAGTATCGAAATTATAACAGTTAACATAGCAATTTAAAATAAAGAACTGTATCTTGCGATACAGTTCCTGTAAATAATACGATATCAGCAACCGCAGTCTGTTCTGGGAGGATAGAATTCCTCAAAGGGGAATTTTATTTTTTCAAATAACGTACAGGGGTCATCATCTGTAGTGGATATACAGTCCTTATCGGGAATACAATATTCCATACTGGGCACAAGGATTTGTACACTACGCTGGAGACGTGCAATTACAAAGATACCAATGGTAACATATACACGTTTGCGGTCATCACGAGGAGGACACAGCCCGCCGTCAAAGAGACAGCTTATGATTTCGGGAATCGACCCTACGCCTGAAGGAGTATCGTCACAAGGATCGCAGGGATTGTCGCATTTGCATGAGCAGTCACAGCAACCGTCAATTAATTTTACATTAAGAGCAACGGGGTCAACTACTTCTACTACGGCTTTAGGCAGGTTCGTTCGTCTCGGTAAAATTAAATCCGATGAATCGGGAACATATTTTGACGAGAATATGTAGGCACTGCCTTCTGAACCAAAGAGAATAACCTTCTTTGTATAGGTCGCAAGTCCTTCCAGATTAACGGCCTTTGTCATACCGCAGGAGGCTTCGATATATACTCTGAAATAGAAATTAATGTCTACGCCGTAATAGCCTCTGTTGAAGGGCAGAGGTTCAACGTCGGTAGTTACCCAGATTATTTCAGCTTTGCGGAATCTGACGGAGGTGGCATTATCAATAATGCCTTGGTCAGCAGCAGAGAAGAAAACCCTTAAATCCTCAAGACATTCTTTATCCTTACATACGTCAAAGATTTTCTCAGCCTGGATACATACTGTGTCGTTTGAACAGTTTTGATGGGGTACATTGGTTCTGTCAAGTCCCATAAAATTCACTTCCTTTTTATATTTAAACCTGTTATTTCAGGTTCATTATTATAATATGCCGTAACATTAAAAACGTGCATAAATATATTGCTTTTTTGTTTGTTTTGTGATATAATGATTTCATTGAAAATGAAATCAACTAAATTTGCCCTTGAGGGCAAGTGAAGTTATCTTGCGATAGTGAAATTTACTTCGTAAGTGAAATTTCACCTGGCGGTGAAGTGGCAAACTTAACTTCACTTTTGAGAATCAAAAACCTCACTGCGTCAGCAACTTCACTGAATGAGTGGCATCTAAATCGTACACTTATTTGAAAGCTTGATATGCAAGGGATAAAAATTCACGATGTTTTGACACAAGGCGAAAAAGTGCAAATGATACTGAAAGGAGTGCCATTATGGAAGAAAAAGATATAGTTAAAAATAAGCGAATTATATTAAGTTCAATAGTGATTTTTGTTACATTGATTGTTATATTGATACTGCTTAGCAGTAACTTTAACAGTGAAATTTATTTTCATTATGTTTATAATCAAAATACAGGTGCACGACTTTCAATTATCACAAGTTTGTTTTTGTATTTGCTTTTTTGGTGGTTTGCAGGACTTGTTCTGTCAGCTGTTGTTTTTTTTATTTATGATGAGTGTTTATTATTTTTTGCATAGAAAGGATAAAAAAGTATTTGATAGAAGATATCATCCTGAATATGAGAAAGAGTTTTACTATGGTGGTTCGGTGGCATTTGCGGCTACATACATTGCAGTTTTACATTTGATGATATTACACCTTTCTGACTTGGCAACTATAAACATCCTTTGAATTTTTAGATGGAGGTTATACATATGGATAATAAAATACAAATATTTGAAGATAAAAGAATAAGAACTGCTTGGAATGAAGAAACAGAGGAATGGTATTTTTCTGTTGTTGATGTAGTTGGTGTGTTGACGGATAGTCCAAATCCAAGAAAGTATTGGAGTGTTCTTAAAACTCGCCTAAAAAAAGAAGGAAACGAGTCGGCTACAAATTGTAGTCAACTGAAATTAAAATCACATACCGATGGCAAATCGTATAATACAGATGTAGCTGATACTGAACAACTTTTGCGAATCATTCAATCAATACCGTCGCCGAAAGCGGAGCCATTCAAATTGTGGTTAGCACAAGTAGGCAGAGAGCGAATTGAAGAAACCATTGACCCGGAACTAACAATAGAAAGAGCACTTGAAACATATCTTAAAAAAGGCTATACACGAGAGTGGATAAATCAAAGATTGCAAGCTATTCAGGTGAGGAAAGAACTAACAGATGAATGGGATGCCAGAGGTGTACAAAAAGGTGTTGAGTATGCAATACTCACAGATGAAATTACAAAAGCTTGGTCTGGAATGACAACGAGGAAATATAAAAATCTCAAAGGACTCACAAAAGAAAATTTAAGAGATAATATGAGTACAACTGAACTTATATTAAATATGCTTGCATAAACATCTACTAAGGATATTTCAAAAGAGGAGCAACCTAAAGGATTTCCCGAGAGTATAGATGTGGCGAAACGTGGAGGTAATGTTGCTAAAATTGCAAGACAGGCTTTAGAAACAGAAACAGGAAAATCTGTTATTACTTCAAAAAATGCTGTTGAATTAAATCAAGTAGTTAT
>JAZSKI010000048.1:0-25722 GCA_045534775.1 Clostridia bacterium
CTCTTTCATCAGAACCGAAAACATAGACGTTTACTGTATGAGTACCTGCTTCCAAAGCAGAAGCATCAATAACGCCACCCTTTGCTCTTTTGATTATTCCGCCGTCAATCTGATAGGAATAATATGCCTCTCTGTCTGCAACGGCAGATACTGTAAGGGTGCTGTCCGAAGTAGTATAAGTATATTTGCCGTTATCGGATTTTTCAGCGTTGTTGCCGTTTACCTTAAGCCCGGTAATATTTATTTTTTTAACAATATTAAACTTATTGCTTTCGCCCGTTGCAATAACAGCATCATCGGATTTTCTTTTAAGGGTAATGGCGAAATATAAGCCCTCTGCCGCTTCGGCATCCTTGGATATGCACAGTATATTACCGTCACGGGTGATTCCTTTTTTATCGGCAAAATTATCGGTATATTCCGCATAATAATACTGAGACCAGCCTATACCGCCAATGTTTTCGGGAATCAAGCCGCCATCCTTATGAAAGAAGGTTGTGGCTATTTTATGCGAGGTATCACCGTTTCCTATGTAATAATTATCTTTTGCCAGAATACTTATTTTATCTGTTTTAAAACGCTCCGTATTATCACCCAGAACGGTTATATCAAGAGTTGCCTTAATATCGGGATTATCGGCAAGCTGTGCCGTTATGGTAGCATTGCCGGGGAAAACTGCTACAGCTAAACCGGTAGAGCTTACGACAGGCATAATAAAATAGTCATCATTGCTCCATATAATAGCGGGAGGTTCGGTTGTTTCGGGATAGGTTTTTACCGTAAAGGTATATTCGTCCTCGGGGCTGAACTCCGTCTTATCCGCAACAATCTCAATTCTCTCAACAGCCACAGCTTCTGCTGAGACTGTCATTGAAAACAAAAAAAGACTGCAAAGCAGAATTTGTATAAATTTTTTCATAAATATCGCTCCTTTGGCTAATTGTATTATAATTCTACCATATAAATAAGCATTTGTCAAGCAAAATTAAAAAGTGTCCGTTATTTTTATTGCTGATTTAAATAGCAGAAAACATTAATTTACTAAAACGGGCAATTATAAGAATTGTTTGAAATATTACTGGAATAATGCCGTTTAGTCAATTATTTACAGTTAATGTATTCTGTTTTTAGCAACAAAAAGTTTGACATTAAGCTGTTTTTATGGTATAATAAAGCAGTAATTTAATTATTGTTGTCTTAGCCAAGGTGGAATAATTGTAAAATACTCAGAAGGAGGTGTATGTATTGCGCTTAAGAAAAGTATTTACAGTAGCGGCGGTAACGGTTTTGGGCTTGCAGATTTCTGTTTCTGCGGCATTGGGAACGGTTACTACGCATTCTCTTAATATAAGAAGTGAAGCAAATACATACAGTAATGTTGTTGGACAGGCTTATTCGGGCGAAAGTCTGGATATTACAGGTCGCAGCGGCGATTTTTATGAAATATATTATAACGGCGGCACAGCCTATGTGCACGGAGATTATGTTGAACGTCAGGTGGTTGCAAACGGTGTTGTAACAGCGAGTATCCTTAACATAAGAAATGGTGCTGATACCTATTGCGACGTTCTCGGTCAGCTTGCAGAAGGTGATGGAGTAGCAATTACGGATATTGACGGCGAATGGTATGAAATTACACTGGGAAACGGCTTTGGCTATGTTCACAGCAGTTATATATGGACAGATACAGCAATTACGAGACGATCTTCTGCACCGTCCTCAAGAGGCGGCAGAGGGGTAAACAGAAAAACGGCGGCTCTTGTGGAATACAGCAAGGAGTTTTTGGGCACTCCTTATGTGAGCGGCGGCAGCTCGCCTTCGGGCTTTGATTGCTCCGGTTTTACATCTTATGTGTACAAGCAGTACGGTGTTTCATTGCCGAGAACCTCAAGCTCACAGGCGGGAGTGGGAACGGCGGTGAAGAGAAGCGAGCTTATACCCGGAGATTTGGTATTTTTCAATACATACGGCGGTATTTCTCATGTTGGTATTTATGTGGGAGGGGATTCCTTCATTCATGCAACATTACCGGGAGATGTGGTAAAAATAAGCAGTTTAAGCTCATCCTACTATAATTCGCGTTATGTAACGGCACGAAGGATATTTAACTAAACTTATGCTTTTAAAGAGCAGGTACAGCAATTTTTAATATCAAATTGCTGTACCTTTTTAAATTGGAGGGAAAAATGAGAGTAATATCCGGTACGGCAAAGGGCAGGGTTTTAAAGACTCCGGAGGGGCTTGGTACGAGACCTACTGCGGACCGTGTGAAAGAATCGCTTTTTAATATAATTTCGCCGTACGTTTATAAATCAGAGGTTCTTGATTTGTTTTCGGGAAGCGGTGCTATTGCCATAGAAGCGTTAAGTCGCGGGGCGACCTTTGCGGATATTGTGGAAAAAGCTCCTGCGGCAGTGGCATGTATTCGGGAAAACCTTGAAAAGACGGGACTTAAAGATAAGGCTGAAATCCATTTGACGGACGTGTTTGCTTACCTTGGCAGGTGTAACAAGGGCTATGATTTAATTATTATGGATCCGCCCTATCATTCGGATACCATTGAAAAGGCTCTTGCGGTCATAAGCGAGAGAAATCTCCTTAATGAGGGTGGAGTTGTAGTCTGCGAATGTGACGGCGATGAGATGGTAAAAGATACTGTTTTAGATATGAAATTGGTTGACACACGAAAATACGGAAGAGTTTTATTAAATTTTTTTAAAAAAATTTGAATTTCCTATTGATTATTTTGAAAAAATAGTTTATAATAAGATATATATGATTTTTTACCGAAAGGATTTAAAAAATGAAGGTTGCAATTTATCCCGGCAGTTTTGATCCTGTAACAAACGGGCATCTGGATATTATAAAACGTGCCGCCAAGGTGTTTGATAAGGTTATTGTAGGAGTTTTTTACAATAAAAACAAAAAATCTGCCTTTACAACACAGGAAAGGATGGATATGCTACGGGTTGCCACAGAAGGAATTGCTAATGTCGAAATCATATCGTCGGGCGAGCTTCTTGTGCATTATATGCAGGAAAACGGTATTCGTGTAATCATAAAAGGACTCAGGATGATTTCTGATTTTGAGTATGAATTTCAGATGGCACTTGCAAATCACGAGCAAAACAGCGAAATCGAAACACTTTTTATGATGACGGCTTCGGAGTTTTCTCATCTCAGCTCAAGTCTTGTGCGTGAGCTGGCAGGGTACGGCGGTGATCTTTCAAAGCTTGTTCCGCTAAAGGTAGTACCTTTTATAATTGATAAATTTAAAAACTGATAATGGAGGTTTTTCAAAAATGGAAGTATTGCAGATTATAGACGAATTGGAAGAGGTTATTGAACAGAGTATGAACGTGTTTGGATACAGCGTGTCCAATAAAGAAAATTTACTCTCAATGATTGAAGAAGTGCGTCTTAAATTACCTGATGAGTTAAAACAGGCACGTTGGGTGAAGGAAGAAAGAGAAAAGATTTTATCCGACGCAAGAAAAGAAGCCGATGTAATTATCAAAGAGGCACAGGACAAGGTTATTGCTCTTATAGATGAGCACGAAATAACCAAAGCGGCGAAAGAAAAAGCAAACCAGCTTCTTGATAATGCGAGACAGCAGGAAAATGAAATTCAGAGAAATGCAGTAATGTATGCTGACAGCATTATGGAAAAATTGGATAAGAGCATCAGCATGTCACTTGAAGAGGTACATAGCTGCAGAAGGCAGCTTAAAAAGTAAATGTAAAGGGTCTGTGAGCTGAAGCAGACCTTTTTTGATACCTTCATAAAAAAATAAGCACATCCGAAGAAGTGCTTATTATGGTGGGCACAACAGGGCTCGAACCTGTGACCCTCTGCTTGTAAGGCAGATGCTCTCCCAGCTGAGCTATGCGCCCATAACCAACGCTAGTAATTATACCACAGAATTATATAAAAATCAAGAGGTTTTTTTGATTTTTATGTTACAATTATGTTACAAAACCTCTTTTATAAGCTAACGGCAAAATCTGACATCATAGTCAGAAGATATACATAATTTCAGGGAGGAAAGTATAATGTATATATCGGATATTTTTAAAAATAAAAAATTTGTTTTTTCTCTTGAGGTTTTTCCGCCTAAAAAGGACAGCGGAATAGAAACGATATATTCTACTCTCGATGAGCTGTCGGGTATTAAACCTGATTTTATCAGCGTAACCTACGGCGCGGGTGGTAATCCGTCGGATAATTCGACTATTGAAATTGCGAAGATAATCAAAGACAAACACGGCATTACGCCGCTGCCCCATCTGACCTGCGTAAATTCCGATATATCTCAGGTGGACGGAATAATTCAGCTGCTTAAGGAAAACGGAATTGAGAATGTGCTGGCGCTTCGCGGCGATAAAAACCCCGATATTCCGCCTAAAACGGATTTTAAATACGCAAGCGACCTGACAAAGCATATCAAAGAAAAAAGCGATTTGAATATACTCGGTGCGTGTTACCCCGAAACCCACAGCGAATGTGGAGATGAGTTCAGAGATATTCAGAACCTTAAATTTAAAATAGAAAACGGTGCTACAAGCCTGATTTCTCAGTTATTTCTGGATAACAACGTTTTTTATGATTTTATGTATAAGGTACGTGCGGCGGGTATAACGGTTCCTGTGCAGGCAGGAATTATGCCTGTTACCAACAAAGCACAGATTCAGAGAATGGTATCTCAATGCGGAGCTTCCCTGCCTAAGAAATTTGTTAAAATTATCAACAGATATGAGCATAGCCCCGAAGCGCTCAGGGATGCGGGAATAGCCTACGCCACGGAACAGATTGTGGATTTAATTTCATCTTCTGCGGACGGTGTTCACATTTATACTATGAACAAGCCTTACGTTGCGCATAAAATTTATGACAGCATTAAAAATATAGTTAAGTGCGTAAATGAAGATTGATAAATCGGAGGTTCTTCGCTATCTTGGCTACAGGGGCGGCTTTGTAGAAGAAGAAATATACGGAAACATAGATGAATGTACAGAAAAAATTTTAAAGCTTTCCACACCTCGCAGTACATATAAAATATTTGAAATTGACGAAAATTGCAGGCTGTCATCAAGTGATTACCGCCTTGATGGTGAGGATATAAAGATACATCTGCGGAGTTGTCGCAGATGCGTGCTTATGGCGGCTACCATAGGTATAGGCGTGGAGAATTACATAAAACAGCTACAGATTACAGATATGGCGAAAGCGGTAATTGCCGACAGCTGTGCAACGGCGGCGATAGAAAGCTACTGTGATGAGGTGGAGTCAAAAATTAAGGAAGCCTATCCTTACATAACCGAAAGATTTTCGCCGGGATACGGTGATATGCCCATAGAGATGCAGAAAACCTTTGCGGTTTTGCTGGATACTCCGAGGAAAATCGGGCTTACGGTGACGGAGGCTGAGGTGCTTCTGCCGCGGAAATCGGTTACGGCGGTTATAGGAATTTCAGAAACAGAGATAAAGGAAACAAAACGAAGCTGTGAGAGCTGTAACCTGAAAAATAGTTGCAGTTACAGACGAGAGGGGAAAAACTGTGGAAAATAAATTTTTGATTTTAGATGGTGCGATGGGTACAATGCTCCAGAAAAACGGAATAAAACCGGGTCAGCACCCCGATGTGCTTTCCGTTACTGACGGAGAGCTTATCACTTCAATTCACAGAAGCTATATAGAAAACGGTGCAGATGTAATATACACCAACACCTTCGGTGCGAATGAGTATAAGCTGGAAGGCTCGGGCTATACTCCCGAAGAGGTTATTTCCGCTGCTGTACGGGCGGCAAAAAAAGCCTGTGAGGGAACAAGCACAAAGGTTGCTCTTGATATAGGTCCTATAGGACAGCTCCTTGAACCCTCGGGGACCCTTTCTTTTGAAAAAGCTTATGAGATATTTAAAAGAGAAGTTGTTTGCGGCGTGGAAAACGGTGTGGATTTAATTGTTTTTGAAACAATGACCGATTTATACGAGGTTAAGGCGGCGGTTCTTGCCGCCAAGGAAAACAGCGATTTACCCGTATTCGTCACCATGACCTATGAGAAAAATATGCGCACCTTTGCCGGCTGTGATATAAGGTCTGCGGCAATTACCTTAGAGGGACTGGGTGTAGATGCTGTAGGAATAAACTGCTCCCTCGGTCCTGACGATATTTATCCTATGGCAGAGGAGCTGTGCAAATACACATCACTGCCGATAATAGTAAAGCCTAACGCAGGATTACCTAATCTTGATAAAGACGGATATGATATTTCACCTGAGCAGTTTGCCGCTTATATGGAAAAAATCTTAGATTTAGGTGTTACAATCGTAGGCGGCTGTTGCGGTACAACACCCGAATATATCAAAAAGATTAAAAAGCTTACAGAGGCAAAAACCCCCGTAAAACGGAGCATAGAGCCCTTCAGCGCAATTTGCAGCGGCAGTATGAGTGTTGTAATTGACGGCGTGAAGATTATCGGCGAGCGAATAAACCCTACGGGAAAAAAGCTGTTTAAACAGGCACTTATAGAAAATAATACGGATTATATCCTCAGCCAGGCTGTAACACAGACGGACGCGGGCGCGGATATTCTGGATGTTAATGTGGGCTTGCCTGAAATAGATGAAAAGGAAATGATGGTTCGGACCGTTAAAATTTTACAGGCTGTTGTCAGCGTGCCATTACAGATTGACTCCTCTGACCCTGAGGTCATTGAAGCGGCATTGCGTGTATATAACGGTAAAGCCATTGTGAATTCCGTTAACGGCGAGACGGCTGTTCTTGACAGGATTTTGCCTATAGTAAAAAAATACGGCTGTAGTGTAGTAGGTCTGACTATGGACCATAAGGGCATCCCTCTTCTGGCGGAGGAACGGTTTGGAATAGCAAAAAAAATTCTTGACAAAGCATTGGCTTATGGTATAAAGAAGGAAGACGTTTATATAGACTGCCTGACCCTGACGGCGTCGGCTCAGCAAAAAGAGGTATGCGAAACCCTTAAAGCAATGAAGCTGGTAAAAGAAAAGCTGGGACTTAAAACGGTTCTCGGAGTGTCAAATATCTCCTTTGGACTTCCTAACAGAGAGCTTATTAATCACAGCTTTTTGACACTTGCACTGGCTCACGGACTGGATTTGCCTATAATTAATCCTAACATAGAGAGTATGACAGACGCGGTGGCGGCGTTTAATGTGCTGTATAACATAGATAAAAACTCGGAAAAATATATATCAAAATACTCGGAGGTAAAGACGGTCACGGCTCCTGCGGTGGAAATGCCTATAGATTATGCCGTACTTAAAGGACTGAAGAGCGAGGCGAGAGCGGCGGCGGAAAAACTGCTTGAAACGGAAGATGCTATGGAAATCGTAAACAGCAGACTTATACCTGCTTTAGACGAGACAGGAAATCTTTTTGAAAAAGGCAAGCTGTTTCTGCCACAGCTTCTGCGGTCTGCAGCGGCGGCACAGGAAGCCTTTGAGGTAATAAAGGCAAGGCTTTCAAAAAGCGGCGGCGAAAAGCTTTCTAAAGGTAAAATAATTTTGGCTACCGTAAAGGGAGATGTTCACGATATAGGGAAAAATATCGTGAAGGTAATTCTGGAAAACTACGGGTTTGATGTTATAGATTTAGGGAAAGACGTACCGCCTGAGAAGGTGGTTCAGACAGCTATAAATGAAAAGGTGACGCTGATAGGACTCAGCGCTCTTATGACCACAACTCTAAGGAGTATGGAGGAAACCATCAAACAACTGAGACAAAGCGGTCACACCTGCAAAATTCTTGTAGGCGGTGCGGTGCTGACAGAGGATTATGCAATGAAAATAGGCGCTGATTATTATGCGAAGGATGCAAAACAATCGGCGGATATTGCAAAGATTGTTCTGGGCGACTGAGAAATGTTACGGTTGTGTGGCAATTTCTTTAAATGATGATAACTTTTAAATTAGCTATTGCAATTTATGGCAGATTTCTGTTAAAATATAAATAAGCATAGAAGTATTTGCCGCAGAAGACGGTGAAAGGGAGGGGAAAAGTATGCAGAGATTAATACTTGTTGTTGAAGACGAAAAACCTATATTGGACATTTTGAAGTTCAACCTTGAAAAAGAAGGGTATAAAGTGGCTGTAGCCTCAGACGGCGAGGAAGCTGTTATTATGGCACGCCAGGTAAATCCCGATTTGATTTTGCTTGACGTGATGCTACCCAAGCTCAGCGGCTTTGAGGTATGCAAAAGCATCAGAAGCTGGTCACAGGCATCTATAATTATGCTGACAGCCAAGGGCGAGGAAGTAGATAAAATTATGGGGCTTGAGCTGGGGGCTGACGATTATATTACAAAACCCTTCAGTATGCGTGAGCTTTCTGCCAGAATAAAGGCGAATATGCGACGTATTGCAAATGAAGAAACAACTGAAACAAAACAGCAGACGGGCAGTATAATCACCTCAGGTGATTTGAAAATTGACTGTGACCGATACGAGGTATACCGCGGTGACAAATTAATTGAGCTTACACTCCGTGAATTTGAGCTTATAAAGTTTTTGGCTCTGCAACCCGAAAAGGTTTTCTCAAGAGGGATTTTACTTGAGAAGGTATGGGGCTATGAGTTTTACGGTGATGTGAGAACGGTAGATGTTACCGTGAGACGTTTGCGTGAAAAGGTAGAGGAGGACCCCTCTGAGCCTAAATATGTTATGACTAAACGAGGCGTTGGTTATTATTTCTCAAAAGAGGTATAAATAAATGTTCAAAAGTATAAGATGGAAGCTTGTATTGATGTTTACACTGATGATAGTATCGGTAATACTTCTTGTAGGTACATTTTTCCGCGCTAATATATCAAATTTTTATATTAAAGATTTTGAAAGCCGTATAGAAACGGCGCTGGACGGTGAGTTTTATTCTAAAATCACCGAAGCGGCAAAAAACGGTACTGTAGCCTCCATTGTTGATGTTTATACAGGCAGGCTGGGTATAGATTTATACAGAAATCTTTATCTTCTGGACGGTAAAACAGCAGATATACTTTACAGAACAGACGGCAATACCTTCGAAAGCATAGAAAAAACCTCGAATATTATCTCTGCCCTCAGCGGCGAGGAGGGTAGGGAAATCTACGAACAAAATCCGTATATGGACTACGCAAAACCCGTTATAACAGACGGGGAAGTGGATTTTATAATTTATGTCAAGGACACTAAAGACGAGGTCAACGAAATTATATCTACAATACTGACTATTATTTTACAGTCCTTGCTGGTAGGTATGATTATTGCTCTGGTTATAGGTTATTTTATGTCAATGACCATAACGGCACCTATAATATCACTTACATACAAGGCTGAACAGCTGGCGGCGGGCGAATTTGAAGCTAAAATTGATGTCCGTGCCGAGGACGAAATAGGACAGCTTACCAATACCTTTAACATTATGGCAGGGACTCTTAAGGATACCTTAAGCAAAATCGGCGATGAAAAAAATAAGCTGGAAACCATATTGACCTTTATGAACGACGGGGTTATGGGCTTTGACCGCAACGGTAATGTCATACACATTAATCCTGCGGCAAGAAGGCTTCTTGCCATTGAAGATACGGAAACGGTTAAATTTGACGAGTTCTTTTCCTTCGCCGATATTTCTATGGAAGAAATCGTATTTAAAATAAACGAAACTCTCCAAAGAGATATAACCCTGGGAGATTTACAGCTGCAGGCTTTTTTTGCCGCGGTGGCACAGGATAAGGTATCGGCGGTAATTGTGGTTATAAGAGATGTTACCGAACAGCATAAGCTGGAGCTTTCAAGACGTGAGTTTGTATCTAATGTATCCCACGAGCTGCGTACTCCCATTACCACCATAAAAAGCTATACGGAGACCATTCTGGAATCGGAGGATTTGCCGAGGGAGACGATGATAGGCTTTTTAAGCGTTGTGCAGAGCGAGGCAGACAGAATGACCCGTCTGGTATTTGATTTGCTCGACCTGTCAAGACTTGATTATGACATTCAGAGTATGGAAAAAGATGACTTTGATTTGAAAGAGCTGCTCCGTGACGTTACCGACAAATTAAGCTTTGAAGCAGATGCCAGAGAGCATAAGCTGTCACTTTCCTTCGCAGGGAATATACCTATGTTTTACGGTAACCGCGACAGAATGGAACAGGTAATTACCAACATAATAGTAAATGCAATGAAATACACTCCTGACGGAGGGGATATAAGGGTATCGGCAGGTAGTCTCTATAACAGCATATATATTAAAGTCAAGGATAACGGTATTGGGATACCGTCCGAGGACCTGCCACATATTTTTGACCGTTTTTACCGTGTTGACAAGGCTCGCTCCCGTCAAAGCGGCGGAACGGGTCTCGGACTTGCCATTGCAAAAGAAATCATATCAGCCCACGGCGGAGACATCGTTGTTGAAAGCAATGTGGGTGAAGGTACTCTTGTTACCATTCATTTCCCCATAGCAGACCATAAGGATTGATGTAATTTATATGTTATGCTATCTTAAAATGGTTGTAATGGATTTGTAATAAAATTAGTGTATAATATAATTAAGAAAGTTAGACTTGAAATGAGAAAGGGATGATTAGTTTGATAAAGAAGATGCTGTACATATTAACGGTAGTTTTGGGAATAATGCTCTTCTGTGGCGTTTCCGCTTCGGCTGCTCCGGGGGAAATGAACGGATTGCCTGCGTCAGACGGTCTGCTTTGTATTGATATATATAATCCTGAAACTGTGGTTTCTACGACAACACAAAGCGACTATGTACTGTCGGGCGTTGCAAAAAGCGGCGTTGTAGTGAGCGTGTATTACAAGGAGGAAGCTACGGGAATATATAAACTGGTTCATGTGGACGGTGTTCCTGCGGTACAGACTATAGGTGCAAGCGGTTATTTTGCACAGAGAGTTCAGCTTAGTGAAGGCAAGAATGATATTCTGGTAAGAGTTGATGCCGGCTATGAGGATACATCGGCTCTGCAGATAGTTGACTTGGAAATCAACCTGCTTGTAGACAGTTTTTGGGACAGATTCAGAAGCACATCACAAAATATGGAGCAGGTGCTGCGTAACGCATTCAGATGATGAGAAAAGAAGTTTTTAAAAATATTACATTAGTTACGCTAATTTTTATTAGCGTACTTTTGTTTTCTAAGATATGGTTCGGTGATAATTTAATATACGGCGACAGTTTTTCGTTTATGAAAAAAGGCGGTGGGGTAACGACCATAGAGGTGGAAGGTATCATTATGCCGAAACGCATTGTACTTACGGGAAATAATAAGCGGTGCTGTATACTTAAAGGAACAACGGAATACGGCAACTGCTATTCTGCCATAAAAGATTTTTTTGCCGTGGCTGAATCGGAGACTTTGAAATTTGAGTCTGCGGAAACGACTGAATGGGGTTCTGCGTTGAAATCCAGGTCTGTTCTGCTTGATTACGGAAGCACCTACAGCAGCAGCGTCCTGTCAAAGATAACAATGACGTTGCCTCAGGGTGAAATCAAGGAGCTTATATTAGTCCCCGAAAGCTCGGTGCTGTCAAGGGTATCCGTATACGCAAAGGACCTTCAAGGCGGAGCGATATATAAGGCGGCCCTGCCGCAGGGCTACAGCAGTATATCGGGACTTATAGACACATATATTGTCGGGGAGAATGTTAATAATCTGCCCTTTGCCTTTGAGCTGGGCTTTGACAAGGTGCGAACCTTTAACGAGGATATTTCTCAGAATACTTTACTTGACTCCAATATTATAATAGGTCTTAAAGATGTTGTAACACCTGAGATTACCGTATCTGAAAATATAAAATCTGTTATGGATGACGGGAATAAGATAGAAGACCTGCTGTCGGCCTTTGCGTTTAAAATAGGTTCTGTCAGAAGATATATAGAAGAAAACGATGCAATGGTTTTCGTAGACAGCAACGCAACTCTTAAGGTGTATTCGGACGGGTGGATTGAATATGCCGCCGAAAACAGAGGGATACCGCTGGATACATCAGAGGATATGGCATCGAGGTCTCTTGAAAGTATGTACAGTCTGGTAAGAAGAACGGCGAAGATTTTTAATATGCCCGAACACGAGATACAGATTTATTCCAACATAACAGACGAGATATACGGCAACGCGGCGGTATATATGGATTATTATTTTAATGGAGTACCTGTTATTGTGGACGATAACGGTAAAACGAGTCATACCATCAGCTTTGACATAAAAGACGGTATGATAGTGGGATTTAAACAGTATTTATATGAATTTTCAAACACAGGCGGTGTGGCGACAAACGGGTCTATGGTGTCATCTCTTGATTCTCTTAATGAGAAATACGGGAACACAGCAATGAAAATAAGTGATATGTATATTGCCTATGTTTGTAAAAAGCGAGAGGCTTCGGTACATTGGTGCGTAAGATCCGAAGGTACCGACACAATAGAAATTATAGATTAAAAAGAAGGGGGAATGAGTAATGCACTGGTCAAGAGTGAAAACTATACTTATTTTCCTCTTTTTGGCTTTGGATATTTATATGCTCGCCTATGCGGTTTATATGAACTACGACCCTTATTCAACGGCAAGAAGTGAAATAAAAGATATAGTAAGTATTTATAAAGCCAACAACCTGACAGTGGATGAAAGGATAATCCCTGAAAAAACAGGCAGGCTGGGGATAGTGGAGCTTAATAATTTATGGGCAGATAAATCTGAAATTGCTAAACGGTTTTTTAAAGACGGGTACATCCGAACGGGAACGGGCAGCTTCTCAAGTGGTGGCGAAACCCTGGAATTTTTTGATGATATGTTTGTATATAAAAACAACGCCCATCGTGAAGGGACGGGCGATTTGAGAGAATTTCTCAACCAAATGGGAATATATACGGACGACTCCTGCCCAAACGGCGGTACGGTACGTCAGAAAATAGGCGGAATGTCTGTTTTTGAAACGGCGGTAACGGCAAAGGGAGGCGAGACGGGCATTTCCGAAATGAGTGGATATTGGATAATTTCCGATGAAAGAAATACAGCCTTTAAAAAGCAGGTGAAGCTGAAACCTATATCGGGAGTGTTGATTGATTTTTTGGCGACGGATGTATATAATAAAAACGGTGACAAAATAATATCAATAGAAACAGGGTACAGCACGGGCTCCGCCTCGGGCGATACGGTGTACAAGCTGGTATCGGTGGTACCGGCATATAAGATAACAACAGAAAGCGGCGGATACGCTGTATTTGACGCGACTGAAGGAGTATTACTGTATCAGGTTTCAAAATGATTTTGGAAAGGAACAGTTGACAGTTGAGTATTAAAGGGCTTACGGAACAACAGGTGCAGGAACGGATAAAAAGGGGACTTGACAACAAAACCCCGGGGAAATATACCAAATCTGCAGGCAGAATTATTTTTGATAATATATTTACCTATTTTAATATACTGACAGTATCACTCTTTATAATAGTGCTTTTTGCAGGCTCTGTTTCAAATTCGCTTTTTATAGGAGTGGTAATTTCCAATGCCTTTATGGGGATAGTGCAGGAGCTGAAATCAAAAAAGCTTGTAGACAGGCTCTCGATTATAACCGAAAGCAAGGCAACGGTTATCCGCGGCGGAGAAAAAATTAAAATCCTCGTTGAAAATATAGTGAAGGACGATATAATAATTTTTACGGCAGGCGACCAGATAACCGTTGATGCAAAGGTCATTGAAACGGGTGGCTTAGAGGCGGATGAAGCTTTGCTGACGGGCGAAAGTGTGCCTGTTGTTAAAAATTGTGGAGATATGCTGATGTCAGGTAGCTTTGTGTCATCGGGAACGGCAACGGCTGTGGCGGTTAATGTGGGTACGCAAAGCTATGCGGCAAAGCTGTCCGGCGAGACGAAAAAATATAAAAAGGCGTGTTCGCAGGTTACAGATGCAGTCAGGAAAATCATAAGATATATGTCTTATATAATCCTCCCCGTAGGAATATTGCTGTTTGTTTCACAGCATTTCATCAGCGGAATAAATATAAAAGAAGCCGTAGTCGGAACAGTAGGCGGCGTTATAGGTATGATACCCGGCGGTCTGGTGCTTATCAGTACAATTACCTTAGCGCTGGGCGTTATGAGATGCGCTTCCCATAAGGCGCTGGTACAAGAAGCGGCGGCCATTGAGGCACTTGCAAGAGTTGATATGCTGTGTATTGATAAAACGGGAACCCTTACAGACGGCAGTATGGAGCTGAAAGAGATAATCCCCATAGCCGCGGATGCTGAAAAGTGCAAAACCTTGTTTGCCGAGGTTTTTTCAGCCTTCGACCATAAAAATTCAACAGCTGAGGCAATAATAAACGGATTAGGAGAATCTCACGACTATAAAAGCATAGCTCAAACACCCTTCTCCTCGGAACGAAAATGGTGTAGCGTCACCTTTGAGAAGGATGGCAGATACGTGGCAGGAGCACCCGAATATTTAATAAAAGATACGGGAGCTTACGAAATATATATTGAAGAGGGCTACAGAGTAATAGCCTTAGCCTGCGGCGATGAGGAGGAGCTTACTCCTGTTGCCTTAGCCGTATTATCGGATAAAATTAGATATGATGCGGCGGAGGTTATTGAAGAGTTTATTAAAAATGATGTAAAAATAAAGATAATATCGGGCGACAATCCGAAAGCCGTGTCGGTTATTGCCAAAAGGCTGGGACTTGAAAATGCTGAAAAATACGTGGATATGTCGCAGTACACCGATGAAAAAATATACGAAATAGCAGATAAATATGAGATTTTCGGCAGAGTTACGCCAAAACAGAAAAAGATTATTGTAGAAGCACTTAAAAAAAGCGGACATACGGTTGCCATGACGGGCGATGGTGTCAATGATGTTCTTGCTATGAACGAAGCCGATTGCTCCGTTGCCGTGGCAAGCGGTAGCGAGGCGGCAAAGGGTATAGCGAAAATAGTCCTTGCTAATTCGGATTTTTCTCCGCTTGTATCTGTGGTGAAAGAGGGCAGACGGGTAGTAAATAATTTAGAATCAGTTGCTTGTCTGTACCTGACTAAAACGCTGTATTCATTGATTTTATCGCTGTTTTTTATTTTTTCGGGCGAGGTATATCCGCTGACGCCGCTTTATCTGACGGTGATAGGGTCGCTTTCAATAGGGATTCCGTCATTTTTCCTGGCACTTGAGAACAACACAGCCCGAATACAAAACAGTGCGGTGAGCAGACTGCAACGCAACGCTTTACCGGGCGGGATTTTCATCGCAGTAGCCATAATGGGACTTGCCATGGCAAAATCGGCAGGTTTTATAGGGGAGTCCACATATATTCTGCAATCGGTATGGATAGCAGGATTTACAGGCTTTGCGGTGCTGCTTGGCGTTTCAAGACCCGTAAATTTATTCAGAGGAACCTTGACGGCGGCGGTGACGGCTATGTTTGTATTGGTGTTGATAATCTTCGGAGGGGTTATGGGACTGCCGGAACCGAAAACCCCGGATTTTATAATATTACCGATACTTTCGGCGGCGGGGCTGATTATAACCTTAACCCTTATGAAACCAAAAGAAAGGGAGCAGACAGATGGGAAATAACTATAATTTTTTTGCACTTGCATCAAGAATGAAATATATCACAAGATGGGGGCTTATGCGTAACACACAGGCTGAAAACATAGGACAGCACAGCCTTGATACGGCAATAATTGCCCACGGACTTGCCATAATAAACAATACGGTTTTCGGCGGCAGTATTTCCCCCGAAAAAGCGGCGGTTGCGGCGATGTTCCACGACATAAGCGAGATAATTACGGGAGATATGCCAACTCCCATAAAATATTATAACACAGAGATTAAAAATGCCTATAAAGAAATAGAAAACAACGCCGTAGATTCGATTTTAGAGAAAATCCCTCAGGAAATGCAGGCACCCTACAAGGAGGCTTTTTCCTGCGCGGACAGGGAAATCTATGCTATTGTAAAAGCGGCAGATAAGCTGTCTGCCTATATTAAATGTATAGAAGAGGAAAATGCAGGCAACAAGGAATTTAAAAAAGCAAAGGAAAGTACGCTAAAAAGCATAAAAGCGATGAATTTACCCGAAGCGGATTATTTTGTGGATAAATTCATTCCTGCTTTTTATCTTACGCTGGATGAGATATGAACAGATTTATGACACTCGCCATAGAAGAAGCAAAAAAAGCCGCCGCCTGCGGAGATGTGCCGGTAGGCGCGGTAATAGTGCGGGATAATCAGGTTATAGCAACGGGATATAATATGCGGGAAGCCTCGGAAAGTGCCGTTGCCCACGGGGAGATAGCAGCCATTGAAAAGGCTTGCAGGGTCTTAGGCTCAAGAAGCCTTAAAGGCTGCAGTATTTACGTAACCTTAGAGCCTTGCCCTATGTGTGCAGGTGCGATTTTAATGGCAGAGCTTGATACGGTTTATTTCGGAGCGTACGAGGAAAAATTCGGTGCCGTAGGTTCGGTTTTTAATTTGTACTATGATTATACCCTGCCGAGAACCGTAAATTTCCGCGGCGGTATTATGGAAGAGGAATGTTCGAAGCTGTTAAATGATTTTTTTAAAGATTTAAGGAGTAAGTGATCTTGAAAATTATATTGGTGGGAGTAAACTCCAAATATATACATACAAATCTTGCCGTAAGAAAAATAAGAGCATATCTTGCAGACAGGAACATACCTGTGGAAATAAAAGAATATTCGGGCAGCGAGGAAATCCACCGCGCCGCCGCCCATATCCTTGCCGATACACCTGATGTCATCGGCTTTTCCTGCTATATCTGGAACATTGATTATGTGCTTAAATTAGCTGAAACCGTAAAGAAAGCAAGCCCCGATACCAAAATAGTATTAGGCGGACCGGAAGCGGAATTTTCAGCTGAAAAATTGCTGGCATATCATTTTATAGATGCCATAGCCAAAGGCGAGGGCGAACGGATTTATGAAGAAATTTTTGGCGGAAGCCTTTTGGAAATTATGACGGCACCACCCCTTGAGATGGACGAAATGCCTTTCCCCTATACGGAAGCTGAGCTTAAAGACAAAAACCGTATTTTCTATTATGAAAGCTCCAGAGGCTGTCCCTTCGGTTGCACCTACTGCCTGTCCTCGGCGGAAAAGGGTATTCGTCTGCGGACTGCGGAAAAAACCCTCTCAGAGCTGAAAATATTTGCCGATAATAAGGTGAAACTGGTTAAATTAATCGACCGTACCTTTAACAGTAACCTAAAACGAAGCTGTGAAATTTTAGAGGGTCTTGCGGCTATGAACTGCGAAACGGAATTTCATATCGAAATTGCCGCCGATACCGTAAATGATGAATTTATAAATATTCTGAAAAAATTTCCCGCAGGTCGTCTCAGGATAGAAGCGGGACTTCAGAGCATAAACCCCGATACCCTGACGGCGGTGAACCGACATCAGAATCTTGAAAGGCTGGCAAAAAACATTAAAAACATAGTTGAAAATACTAACGTAACTCTGCATCTGGATTTGATTGCGGGACTGCCCTTCGAGGATTTTGAAAGCTTTAAAAATTCCTTTAACTTCGCCTATAACCTCCGCCCTCACGAGCTACAGCTTGGATTTCTTAAAGTCCTTCCCGGCACAAAAATAGCGGCAGAGGCAGAAAAATATAACATTATGTCAACCGGTTTTCCGCCTTATGAGATAATTTCAAATAAGTTTATAAGCTTTGCCGAGCTGTCAACTTTGAAGGATATGGAAGCGGTGCTGGATATGTACGGTAACGGCGGAATACTTAAAAACAGCGAGGAAATACTGATAAACGCTTATGAAACGCCCTTTGATTTTTACTATGCCCTGGCAAAATATTTCAGAGAGAAGGGCTTGCTGAGCGCACCGCATCACAGAGTGCATTTGTTTGATTTTATATACGATTTTGCAAGGAACAGGGCGGTAGAAACACCCCTGCTTAAGGATTATTTTCTTGCCTGCAGGGGAGCAAGCGTGCCGTCCTGGGCAACGCCTGCGGAGGATATTGAGATAAGGAAAGATAAACTAAACGAAATTATAACGGACGATGAAAAAATTGCGGCTTTGCCTGAATTGCAAAGCATAGACAAACGTATGAGGCATAAATTTATCCGTACGGAAAAGGTGCTGAATATGATATGGCTCATTTCTTACGAGGATGGAAAAATTCAGGACATTACAAAATATTTTGTGTAAGAAAAAAATATTTTGACATTGCGGAATATATATGTTATAATATATATGTTATAATATAATTTTAAGAAAGAGGCTATGCTGAAATATGGCTTATAATAAAGATAAAATCAGAAATTTTTGTATAATTGCACATATTGACCACGGTAAATCCACTCTTGCCGACAGGCTTTTGGAGAAAACCGGTATGGTAACACAACGCGAGATGGAAGAACAGCTGCTGGACAATATGGACTTGGAACGGGAGAGAGGTATCACCATAAAAGCACGTGCGGTTCGTATGACCTATAAAGCGGCTGATGGCGAGGAATACACGCTCAATCTTATTGACACACCGGGACACGTTGACTTTAACTACGAGGTATCAAGAAGCCTTGCAGCCTGCGAGGGAGCGGTTTTGGTTGTGGATGCGGCACAGGGAATAGAAGCGCAAACCCTTGCCAATACTTATCTTGCGGTGGAACACGATTTGGAGATATTGCCGGTTATAAATAAAATAGACTTACCCAGCGCGAGACCTGATTTTGTTAAAGAAGAAATTGAAAATGAAATAGGAATTCCGGCAGATGAAGCGCCGCTTATTTCTGCCAAAAACGGAATTAATATAGAAGATGTGCTGGAACAGATTGTCAAGGCAGTTCCTGCACCCTCGGGAGATGAAACAAAGCCTCTTAAAGCACTTATTTTTGATTCATACTACGACAGCTATAAAGGCGTAATCGTATATATCAGAGTGTTTGAAGGCAAGGTAAAACCGGGAACTAAAATTAAAATGATGGCAACGGGTGCCGCCTTTGATGTGGTGGAAACGGGCTATATGACACCCTTTGGGCATATGCCCTGTGAAAGCGGCATAGCCGCAGGCGAGGTTGGATATATTGCCGCCAGCATAAAAAATGTAAGAGATACGGCGGTAGGCGATACGGTAACGGAGCAGGATAATCCCACAGCTGAACCCCTGGCAGGCTACAGAAAAGCAGTACCTATGGTATTCAGCGGAATTTATCCTGCAGATGGGGCAAAATACCCCGATTTGCGTGATGCTCTGGAGAAACTGCAGTTAAATGATGCTTCTCTGACCTTTGAGGCGGAAACCTCAATAGCACTGGGCTTTGGGTTCAGATGCGGTTTTCTGGGACTGTTACACATGGAAATAATACAGGAACGACTTGAGAGAGAATATAATCTGGATTTGATAACAACTGCCCCCAGCGTTATTTATAAAATAAACCTGACAAACGGCGAGGAAATGTGGCTTGATAATCCGACCAATATGCCAAACCCTGCCAATATTGCTTCAATGGAAGAGCCTTTCGTTAATGCTTCCATTATAACACCTGTAGATTTTGTAGGCAATATAATGGAGCTGTGTCAGGAACGCCGCGGCGTTTATAAGGATATGAAATATATTGACAGTAACCGTTCGGTGCTTCACTATGACCTGCCTCTTAACGAAATTATATACGATTTCTTTGATGCTCTTAAATCCCGTACCAAAGGCTATGCGTCCTTTGATTATGAGATGAAAGGCTATGTACAGTCAAGCCTCGTGAAGCTTGATATTATGCTTAACGGCGATATAGTGGACGCTCTGTCCTTTATTGTCCATAAAGATAAAGCCTATTCAAGAGGCAGAAGAATAGCTGAAAAGCTGAAAGAAAATATACCCCGCCAGCTGTTTGAAATACCGATTCAGGCGGCTATAGGAAACAAAATCATAGCACGTGAAACCGTAAAAGCTATGCGAAAAGACGTACTTGCAAAATGCTACGGTGGCGACATTACCCGTAAGAAAAAGCTTCTGGAAAAACAGAAGGAAGGTAAAAAACGTATGCGTCAGGTGGGTAGTGTGGAAGTGCCGCAGGAAGCCTTTATGTCGGTGCTTAAGCTGGATTGATGATATGAGAGGATTATATGTTCATATACCCTTTTGCAAGAGGAAATGCCCCTACTGCGATTTCAATTCCTATTGGGGAATTGAAAAGCTTATACCGGAATATTTTGAAGGCTTAAAGCGGGAATCAGAAAAATTCAGCGGCGAGGAAATATGTACGGTTTATATAGGTGGCGGCACGCCGAGCATAGCGGATGAAGCCCTGATTTCGCAGATGCTGGACCGGTTTCGTGAAACCTTTGTAATAGATAAAGAAGCAGAGATTACTATAGAAGCAAACCCCGCAACCCTGTCGGAAAAGAAACTGAAAACCTATCTTGCAAGCGGTATTAACAGAATCAGTGTAGGCGTTCAGTCCTTTGGTGATACCCATTTGAAAACCCTCGGCAGACTGCATAACGCCAAAGAAGCAAAGGAAGCAGTACTTCTGGCAAAGAAAAGCGGTTTTGATAATATAAGCTGTGACCTTATGTTCGGTTTACCGAACCAGACAGAAAAACAACAGCTACAGGACATTAAAACAGCGGTAAGCTTGCCCGTAACTCATATTTCCTGCTACGGTCTTAAGGTAGAAGAGGGTACGCCATTTTATGAAAGAGGGATAACCCCTGCCGATGACGAGCTTTATACACAGATGTATGAACAGACGGCGGATTTCCTGAAAACAAAAGGCTTTGACCGATATGAAATCTCGAATTTTGCAAAAGAGGGAAACAGGTCAAAGCATAACCTTCTTTATTGGAAATGCCGTGAATATATAGGACTTGGTGCGGGAGCCCATTCCTATTATAAAGGGAAAAGATATTCCAACCCCGAAGGGATAGAAGCTTATTTGCGAGGGGATAGGGAGGAAAACGTGGAGCTTTTGTCAGACCGTGACAAGCTGGTGGAACAGCTTATTATGGGAATGCGACTGTCGGAAGGCGTAGAGAAAGAGGTTGCTCTTGCTCTGGGTAGCGGCAAGGCGTTGGAGCGTTTTATAAAAGAAGGTTTTATAAAAGAAGAAAAGTCCAATATTTCATTTACCCCCAAAGGGATAAATGTTTCAAATTATATATTGTCACAAATGATATAAAGGAGTGGTAGAATGTTTTTTGATTATATCCGGGATGTAGGTATAGACCTTGGAACATCATCGGTGCTGGTGTATGTTAAGGGTAAAGGAATAGTCCTCCGCGAGCCGTCCGTTGTAGCTGTTAATGTCAACACAGGTGAAGCTCTCGCCGTAGGCTATAAAGCACAGCGGATGCTGGGCAGAACACCCAGCAATATTACGGCGGTACGTCCGTTAAGTGACGGCGTAATTTCAGACTATGATTTTACAGCCAAAATGCTGAGAGAATTTTTAAAAGTTGCGTGCAAACCGAGACTTATCGGTCCGCGCGTGGTAGTTTGCGTACCCAGCGGCGTTACGGAAGTTGAAAAACGCGCGGTAATAGATGCTACAATCCAGGCGGGAGCATCAAAGGTAAGAATTATCGAAGAACCTATAGCGGCGGCTATCGGCGCAGGTCTTGATATAACTCAACCCTGCGGTAATATGGTAGTGGATATAGGCGGCGGCACTACGGATATAGCCGTAATTTCTCTTGACGGTATGGTAGAACAGATGTCAATTAAAGTAGCGGGCGATAAATGTAACGATGCAATAATGAAATATGTCCGCAAAAAATATAATATGCTTATCGGCGAGAGAACAGCCGAAGAACTGAAAATAGAAATCGGTTGCGTAATTCCCCGCGAAGAAGAACTGCACGCGGAAATCAGAGGTCGCTGTCTTGTAACGGGCTTGCCTAAGGTTATGACGGTAAGCTCAACAGAAATGGCAGAAGCTTTGATTGAACCCGCAATGCAGATTGCCGATGCGGTTCACAGCGTGTTGGAAAGAACCTTGCCCGAATTGGTAGGCGACATCAGCCAGAACGGTATCGTGCTGACAGGCGGCGGCGGCCTTATGTGGGGTCTTGATACGCTCCTTATGAAACGTACAGGCATAGATGTTCATGTTGCCGATGAAGCTATCTCCTGCGTTGCTTACGGTACAGGAAAAGCGCTTGAATACATAAACAAAATCCCCGACGACAGCGTAAAAAGAAAGCTTATATATTAAGGAAGGAGTAGCTTCAGATGCTTACAAATAAGGAAATACAAGAGATTCTTCCTCATCGCTATCCTTTTCTGCTGGTAGACAGGATTTTGGAAATCGAAGACGGCAAAAAAGCCACAGGCATAAAAAATGTTACCGCAAACGAACCCTTTTTTCAGGGTCATTTCCCCGGCGAACCCATAATGCCCGGCGTGCTTATAGTAGAAGCTATGGCACAGGTAGGTGCGGTAGCACTCCTGTCTTTGCCTGAGAATAAAGGAAAACTGGGACTTTTTACGGGAATTGAAAATATGAAATTCAAACATACCGTAACCCCCGGCGATACCCTTACTATGACAGCAGAAATCACAGGTATGAGACTCAACATAGGTAAAGCCGCAGTAAAAGCAGTATTGGCAGACGGCAAAATAGCCGCCGCAGGAGAAATAAAATTCGCAGTAGTGTAACAACCGCAAACCAAAGCCGCTCGGAGGAGAAGACCGTTTTTGCACAAGCCTATACAGCAATAAAAGCAAGTCCCGGGTGTGTTTGTTGTTGCAAGCTCATACAACGAACAAGCAAATTGCAGGTGTTCCCGCTGTCGCTTCGCCGAAGACAAATGTCATTCACTTACCTGAAATTTGTACAATTCATCTTTTTGTCATCACTATATTTTTGTGATTTTATTATGTTGCTTTTTATGCAAATTTATGATATTATATATTATGTGGTGTTTCGCGGCGAAAAAAGCCGCAATGCCTTTTTGCGACAAACCAGAAATTTTTAATAAAGGAGCGTTTTCAGATGAAAAAAATTTATGAAGGTAAAACAAAAGATGTCTACTCCCTTGATAACGGCAATGTTATGCTGAAATTCAAGGATGATTGTACAGGTAAAGACGGTGTGTTTGACCCCGGCGAAAATACTGTAGGACTCACAATAGAAGGTATCGGCAAAGCTAACCTTGAAACCTCTATTCACTATTTTGAATTGCTTAAAAAATCAGGAATAAAAACCCATTACGTATCAGCAGATATAGAAGCTGCTACCATGGAGGTGCTTCCCGCAACCGTATTCGGTCATGGACTTGAGGTTATATGCAGACTTGTGGCAACAGGAAGCTTTATCCGTAGATACGGTGAATATATTAAAGACGGTACGGTGCTTGAAGGCGGATACGTTGAATGTACCTTTAAAAATGACGAAAAAGGCGACCCCCTCGTAACAGGCGAAGGCCTGGAGGCACTTGGTGTTATGACCCCCGCTATGTTTGAAAGCATGAAAGAACAAACTCTTAAAATCACAAAAATCGTAGCCGACGATTTAAAATCTATGGGTCTTGATTTGTGGGATATTAAATTTGAGTTCGGTTACAATGACGGCGAAGTAATCCTCATAGATGAAATCGCATCGGGAAATATGAGAGTATATAAAGAAGGTAAAATCGTGGACCCCGTTGAACTTACAAAAATTATTTTAAGTAATATATAACAAAAAAAGCTGTCTTGCCTGAAGGTGAGACGGCTTTTTTAGCGTCAACCCTCCGCAAACCGAATTCACTCCACTCCACTCTCTCTATTGTGCATTGTGCCAAAAAATACGCACTTATTTTTGTGAAATATATTTATATAAAACTCTTGTTTTTTTTGCGAAATTATGGTATAATCGCTATATGTGGAGTTAACCACACACATACGATGCTTGTGGAATCTTCATAATACTACAGGAAGCAAATGAGTAGTCGCTGCGGTGATCGTGCGGGTCACAGCACAGTTGCGGGATTGTGCACGGAGCGGAGGCGTAAGTTGCGGAATGTATTGTTATGCGCGTTTTTTCGGACAAACGCATATATACTTAAACCCGGCTAAGTTGCTTGCGGCTGACTTGAAGGGTATTGTATATAACAGAGGAAACAATTATCAAAAAATCTTTTTAAGGAGGTAATTAAAATGAGATGCTTAACAAAAAAAGTAATGTCTTTGGTTATGGCTATAGCCCTTTTTGGCGCAGGTTCAGCAATGGCTGCTACTACACCCGGCATACCCAGTTATGATGGTACAACGGTAACAGTTCCTTTTGATACAACTGTGGCTGCTACGGATTATATTACAATTCTTGTTTACGCATCAACGTCAGAAAGTGATTTGCCGACAGATACTAACATCGCATTTATCGATCAGGTAATATCCGGCGAAGCAGGCGATGCTATCGAATTTATTATGAGAGACGATTTTGTTGGTGAAGACGGTAAAATCAAAGAAGGTACATACAAAGTTCTCATGGGCGGCACAGGCGTAGATGAAATGAAATCTGCTACGCTTGAAATTGGTGAGGACATACTCTGGGGAGATGTTAATAGCAACGGTGCAATCGATATTAACGATGGTATATTAATACTGAAAAAAGCCGGTGACCCATCTATTGATGTTGATGCAACTTTGTCAGATGTAAATGACAATGGTTCGGTTGATATTAATGACGGTATATTGGTATTGAAAAAAGCCGGTGACCCGTCTTTGGTATTCCCTGTAGAACAATAATTCAGGTATAGGAGGAAGAAAAATAATGAAACGTTTTATTGCTACAATGGTAGCGGCAATGATGCTTATGGCTACAATGGCAACAAATGTGCTTGCTGTTGACTTTACATTAACAATGGGTGCTCGTGATATGAACGGCGCAGCAGTTACAGAGTTGAAAAAGGGTGACGTTGTTGATGTATATGCTACTTTAAACACTACACAAACAACAGCAGGTATATTAACTGCTATTAAGTATGATGCAACTATTTTCCAGTTAGAGGAAGATCCTTTAACTGCTGCTGATGCATCCTATTTGGCAACATATGATACAACAACATACGAAGTTACAAATAAATTTGTTCCGTATTGGTTCTATACAGATTATGATGCTGTAACACAGGCAAAATATCCCTTTAAAGATAATGCGGTTATCATTTTTGTACCCGGAACACAGCCTACAGATGGTGGTGCAGTAGTTAACTTTATTTTTGCACAGACTTCTGCTATAGGAAGAAACCCTGCAACGAACCTTGTAGTTGCTGCAGTTAGATTGAAAGTTGTTGCTGATGTAACTGCTGATACAGAAACAGCAATAACAGCTTGGGATGTAACAACATCTATTAGTGGTGCTAATGCTGGTGAATTATGGTATCCCACAATTACACCTTATACACTTACAGTTAAAGCTGATGCTCCTTCTACATTTGCACTCACAACAGCTATTGATGCTAATGTAGTAGCAGACGTTACAGTTGACGGCGAAGCTTATGTAGAAGGTACAGCTTATAATGCTGGTGCTGAAGTAACAGTTACAGCTAAACCTATGGCAGGTTACGAAATCACAACAGCTACAGCTGACAGCAGCATGGCATTTACTGCTATGGGTGGTACATATACATTCACACTTGCTGCTGATACAACAATCACACTTGCAGCTACAGAAGTTGCAGCAGATGCTGCAGCTACAATCGGTGCAGTATATGCTGAACCTACAATCGGTCTTACAACA
>JAZSKI010000004.1:0-20988 GCA_045534775.1 Clostridia bacterium
TATATTTATTTTAACAGAAATTGCGGATAATTACAAGAGGAAAATTAAAAAAATTACAAAAGAAAGAGGTTTTTCTGAAATGAAGGAAAATATTTATACAATTCCCCTTAATGACAGCTTTGATAATAAAGAATTATGCCCCTTTTGCTTTCTTGAAGATAAGCTGGAACGAGATGGCACAGACTACGCTCTCGGTGCATCTATGATGGAGCCTGACAGCCGTATTGAAAGCAACGAAAAAGGGTTTTGCCGTCGGCACTATTCTATGATGATGAAGGAGAATAAAAAGCTGAGCCTTGCCCTTGTGATGTCAACTCATCTGGAATTTGTAAAGGAAAAGGCGGAAGCTGTAAAAACCGGCGAGAAAAACGGGCTTTTCAAAAAGAATAAATCTGATAATTTAACCGACCTGAAAAAATGTAGTGAAGGTTGCGTTATCTGCGAAAAAATTGATTATCATATCAATCGGTATTTAGATGTGTTCCATTATTTGTGCAAAAAAGAAACAGAATTTGCACAAAAAGCCGATAACTGCGGTAACCTCTGTTTAAGACATGCCGTAATGCTACTCGAAAGAGCCGATGCTCAGCAGACGGAACGGGTTTTGAATATGCTCAAAAAATCTTTGGAGTTAAGTATAACCGATTTAAAAGCATTTATTGATTTATTTGATTACCGCAACAAGGATAAGGACGGCAGTGCCTGCAAGGAAGCGGTTAAAAACGCCGTATACCTGGCAGGCGGAAGTCTGGAAAATATGTAATAGTATTTATAAAATCAATTATTTAAGTTTTTTAATCTGTGACGGTGATATACCGAATTTCTTTTTAAAGGTATTGGAAAAGGCGGATTGAGAAGAAAAGCCGCATTCAAAGGCAAGAGACTTGACATCACAGCCGTTTTTGAGCGCTGTGAAAGCCTTTTCCAATCTTAAATTATTCATATATTTATGGGGTGTTACACCCGTTTCTTTTTTAAACAGCTTTATAAAATAGTATTTATCCATATTGAAAAGCTTAGACAGCTGTTCAATGGTGAGAATATCGGGAGAAGAGTTCATATAGGAAATAATTTCGTATATTCTGCCCGAAGGAGTAGCAAAGATAGGAGTAATTTCGTTACACAGATGAAGCAGAGTATTGAGCAGAGAGACTGAAAAATCATCATCTATGCTTTGCGTGCTGTTAAGCAGGGCAGTATACGCTTTAATAAAGTGTTCTAAAACGGGATGGTTTGCAACCTTTATTGTAACAATATCCTTAGCCGTAAGCTGCGGCATGACGGTAAAGTCGATAAAAAAATGCTTAAAATCCTTGCCAAGCTGCCATTTGTGGTCAGCATTGTCGCTTATTATATAGAGGTTACCTTGAGTAAGCATAGTGCCGTCACAATAGGCATAGCCCGAATAAACATAATATAATTTGTTCGCTTTTATCTGATGGTTTATGTACCACGAGCCGCGAACTGTCGTTTTGCCGAAACACCAAATTCCTAAATCCATCATATTAATCCACCAATTTTGATAAAGATTATCACAATTTTTATTATTTACATTTTGATAATACTGTGATAATATAAGTATAGCATAAAACTTGTAAAAATGCAATAGAAAGGTGGAAAAAACTATGAATAACAAAGAATGGTTCCGCGAGGCTAAATTCGGAATGATGATTCATTGGGGTCTTTATTCGCTATTGGCAGGTGAACATAGGGGACAAAGATATGACAACAATGATAAAATAGTAGGTGAGTGGGCACCCGTTGGAGAGTGGGTAATGTCCAGATACCGTATTCCCATAGCAGAATATGAGGGTCTTGCAAAAATCTTTAATCCTATATATTTTGATGCTGATGAGTGGGTTAGTATGGCAAAGGCAGCAGGAATGACATATTTTGTAATTACAAGTAAGCATCACGATGGTTTTGCACTTTTCAAATCGGAAAACGACCCGTATAATATTGTTGATGCAACTCCGTTTAAAAGGGATGTTATTAAAGAGCTTTCCGAAGCCTGCAGGCGTCATGGGTTGAAGTTTGGACTTTACTATTCGCAGGAATTGGATTGGCACGAAGCCCACGGAGGAGGTTATGACTGGAACGGCAAGCTGGATTATAAGGGCTGTATGTGGACGAACGATTGGGATTTTCCGGGACTGAAAAAGGATTTTTCTATTTGCTTTGAGAAGAAAATTAAACCTCAGGTAAAAGAGATTTTGACCAAATACGGAGATTTGGCTCTGATTTGGTTTGATACACCGGGGGTGATTACCCCCGAACAAAGCAGAGAGCTTTATGATATGGTGAAGGAATATCAGCCTGATTGTCTGATAAATTCTCGTATCGGCAACGGTCTCGGCGATTATAAATCATGCGCCGATAACGAAATACCGGATGATTATAAAACGGAGCTCTATGAGTCTGCTTGTACATTAAATGATACGTGGGGATATATGGCATTTGATAATAACTGGAAATCAGCGAAAAAAATTATCGAAACAAAGAACCATTTGAACGAAAGAGGAATTAATTATTTACTTAATATAGGTCCTGATTATCTGGGACGTTTTCCCGTACCTGCAATGGATATTTTAAAAGAATTAGCAAAATAACCTGAATATGCTCTGTCATTTGGCAGAGCATATCTTATACAAAAATTGATTGACATATTTTAGTTTTAGTGGTAGAATATAGATAAGGGAACTTGAATTATAAATAAAACGGAGGAATTTCAAATGAAAAATTATGAAAAATATGTTGGTCATCCTTCACAGCTTTGCGGAGTTGAAGAGGTTGCACTTTTAAAGGGTAAGGGGAAGGGAATGACTCTTCTTGAAATCCGAAATGGTAAAGGCTTGCAGGTTACGCTTTCAGCAGACCGTGCCATGGATATTTCCAGAATTAACTACGAGGGTGTGAATATGGGATATTTTGCACCCTGCGGTTATGTTGCACCTGCTTTTTACGACAATAAAGGTTCGGGCTTTTTAAAATCCTTTACGGCAGGCTTTTTGACAACCTGCGGTCTTACGGCGGTGGGCTCTCCTTGTGTGGATGACGGCGAGGAGTTACCTCTTCACGGCGGTATTTCAAATGTACCATGTGACAACTACAGCTACAGCGAGACCGATGACGAAATTACGGTTTCGACAGTTGTACGCGAAGCGGCAGTTTTTGCACATAAAATGCAGCTTTCAAGGAAACTTATTATTTCAAAAAATGAAAACAGCTTGACAATAGAGGATGAGATTGAAAATATCGGTTCAGAGAAATCACCGTTTATGATTTTGTATCATTTTAACATGGGTTATCCGCTGTTGACAGAAAATTCTAAGCTGGTTATTGATGCAGTGTCGGTAAAATCACGTGATGCCGAAGCAGAAAAGTATTTTAATTCACGTCTTGAGATGGAAAAACCGCAGGCGGGCTTTGCGGAAAGATGCTATTACTATGATATGAAAAGTGAAAACGGTATAGCAGGCTGTAGTATTTATAATCCCGATATAAAGAAAGGTCTTAAAATGTCTTATACAAAAGAAACTCTTGATTGCTTTACCGAATGGAAGATGATGGGTGAAGGTGAATACGTACTTGGACTTGAACCCGGAAACTGCAATCCTGACGGCAGAGATGTGCTCAGAAAAGAAGGAAGATTAAAATTCCTTGAGCCTAAAGAAAAATGCAGTACAAAAATAGAATTTGTCTTTACCGGTGAGGAAAAATAATATTTTTGACGAATACTTCGTATTTTTTGCCTAAAAATCCATATTTTTTCCGTTAAGTATATGGTATACTGTTAATGTTGTGTTAAAACAATTTTTTGGAGGAAGTATGTATAAAAGATTTGCGGTTTTAAAGGAAAAAAATATTAAAATGTTCATACTGCTGCAGGTACTGTATGCAGGTATAACAGGTGTACTTAATATATTCATGAATACATTTTTTATGAAATTTTTAGGTAGCACGTCAAACGAAATACTTCTGTATAATTTGGTTATGGCGATGGTACAGCCCTTTGCGATGATTACGGCAATAAAGCTGTCAACAAAGGTTGCCGCACTGACCGTACAACGTTTTTGCTTTATCTTTTTTAGCATAATGTGTATATGGCTTATGATTTCCGGCGAGAAGGTAGCCCCGTATTATCTTGTATTTTCAGTACTTATGAGCTTTGGTTCGGCATATTATTTTACTATTTATTCCAGACAGATGATATCGTATACAAAGGATGAATTAAGAGATGTTATAAGCGGAATAACGACTTTTTTAGGTCTGATTGTTTCACTTGCGCTACCTCTTTTATCGGGTTTTTTGATGACTAAATATGGCTTTTGGGGGTATAGAATTATGTTCGCCGTAGAAGCCCTGCTTGCGGTTTTGGCGATTATCACCACCACGGGCTTAAAGTCCGTAAGAACCTCAGATGATGAAAAAAATATAGGAACTATTGAGGTTTTAAAAGCTATTTTAGGTAATAAGCAAGGATTAAAAATAATGATAGCCAACGGCATAGATAACGGTCGCAACTTCACTATTACCTTTTATGTTACCATACTGATATACAGTATTATCAGTAGCGAAATGCTTGTAAGTGTAAATTCAGTAGTAGGAAGTATTGCAGGTATTGTCGGTGCATTGTTTTACGCTGTGATTGTGTCTGTTAAAAACAGAACAAAAGCGGTTTACATTTCCGTAGTTATTGCGGTTATGGCATGTATTCCTATGATTATTTCATTGTCACCGATAACGTTAATATTTTTTGCAGCTGTTAATAACCTTTGTAATACATATATATCATCTCCGGTACTTAACTCGTATTTTGCTTATATTGACACTATACCGTTGCTTAAGGGAAAAGAAGCGGAGGCACATTTTGTGCGTGAGCTGTTTATAATGGCAGGACGGGTTCTTGGTATAGCTTTAATTTTTTTGATACCGCAAAGCGATATGGGTATAGTAATTACCCTTATAATTATGGTTGCAAGCTGTGCGATTTCAGGAATGTTAATAGAGACTAATGATTATTACACGCATAAGAAAGGAAGATTATTATGATTAAGTTTACCCCAATACCTTCGAGTGAAAAAATCTCAGAAGATTTCAAAATTAAAATAAATGGTATAAAAGCAGATCCCTATACCGTCAGGGTGTCAGCAATGCCCTTTAACTGCATTTGGCCGGGTCATCAGAGAACTCTTGACCAGACCGAGGAGGCGGCTGTTATTTCATACGGCGCAAACGAACCTGCCGAATTTGAGGTTGAAGCAACCCGCGATTTTGAAGAAGCCGTAATTCGCCCTTTGTCGGACAATGTGAAATTACAAACTCAGGGCAGAAAAATTACCTTTACCATAGATAAACCGGGACAGTATGTGCTGGAGCTTGACGGATTTCACAAGCCGCTCACTATTTTTGCTGACCCCATAGAAGATTTTGATGTTTCAGGTGATAATGTAATATGTTTCGGGAAAGGTGTTCACCATCCCGGATGTATAGAGCTGAAGAGTAATCAGACCTTGTATATTGAACGCGGTGCGGTGGTTTACGGCTCCGTACTTGCAATTAACGCTGAAAATATAAGCATTAAAGGCTTTGGTATCTTAGATGGAAGCTGGGAAAAACGTGATTGGGATACTGTGTTGGTACCTGCAGATATTAAAAGAAGAAATCCCGAGCACGATATATACAGTCCTGTGCTTAAAAAAAGCCCTGTAGGGGATGTAAATCTTAAAGGCTCAGTGCTTTTGCAGAATGAGGAAGAATTTAGAAAATTATTAGAAGAAACAAAACAGCTTACAAGCTGTATTCACTTGTATCATTGTAAAAATGTGGAAATTAAAGGCGTTACCCTTCGTGATTCATCAGGCTTTACAGTTATAGTGGGCAACTGCGAAAACTTTGTTTGTGATAACATCAAGCTGATAGGTATGTGGAGATATAATTCCGATGGTATTGATATTTTCAACAGCCGCAACTGTACAATTAAAAACTGTTTTCTTCGTAATTTTGATGACTGTGTGGTACTTAAAGGAATCCCCGGCTGGGATACCTGGAATATGGAAAATATCATTGTTGAAAACTGCGTAATATGGTGTGATTGGGGCGGTGCTCTTGAAATCGGCGCAGAGACCAATGCGGATGAGTACAGAAACATTATTTTCCACGACTGTGACTGTATCCATATAGTAGACATTGCACTTCGGGTACATAACTGCGACCGTGCTCACATACATCATTTAATATATGATAATATCAGAATTGAATATTCAAAATATTATGTAAGACCTATGGGACAGGTAAGTGATGATGCAAAATTTGTTCCGACGCCTCATATACCTTATGCACTTATGATATCCTTTGAAAAAAACACCTTCTATTCCAACGCAAAAGTAAAGGGAAAGGTTACCGATGTTTTGTTTAAAGATATTCAGATTATAGGTGACGGTTTGGAAGAAATGCCGCCGGTACTTTTTGAAAGCTATGATGCGGAGCATAATACAGATGGCGTTATAATTGAAAACCTGACCAAAAACGGCGAAAAAATCACAGAAGTGAATCCCGCGTGGTTAGAAGAATTTACAAAGAATGTAATAATTAAATAATTAAGATGGGCTGTGATAGTCAGATTTTAAAATCATTTTATCACAGCCCGTTAATTTTGGCATAAAATCTTTAGTTTAAAAATTTATCTATTATAAACTTAGGTCTTGCTTTGGTTTCCAGATAGGTTTTGCCGATGTATTCGCCTATTATGCCTATTGCAAGGAGCTGGAGGCCGCCTATTGCCCATACAGAGATGGCAAGGGTTGTCCAGCCGGGGACTGTTCTTCCCATGAAAAATACTACAAGGAAGTAAATCAGCATCAGCATACTGATAGCGAAGATACCAAATCCCAGAGTGGTTATCATTCTGATAGGTTTAATACTGAAGGAGGTTATTCCTTCAAAGGCGAAAGCAAGCATTTTTTTCAGAGGGTATTTTGATTCTCCTGCGAAGCGTTCACTTCTTTCGTAGGTAACAATATCAGATTTATAGCCGATGAGAGGTACGATTCCGCGAAGGAAAAGGTTAACCTCTTTAAATTCCTCAAGGCCTTCAAGAGCACGTTTGCTCATAAGTCTGTAATCGGCGTGGTTGAACACTATATCAACACCTAACTTCTGCATAACCTTATAAAAGCCTTCGGCGGTAAAACGTTTGAAGAAGGTATCGGTTTCCCTGGCACTTCTTACGCCGTAAACCACGTCACAGCCCTCGTAGAATTTATCTGCCATTTCATCAACGGCATTAATGTCGTCCTGTAAATCGGCATCCATTGAAATAGCCATATCACAATGGTCTTTAACTGTCATGAGTCCTGCAAGAAGAGCGTTCTGATGACCCTTGTTACGGGACAGCTTAATACCTGAAATGAGCGTATACTCACTGTGAAGCTTTTCAATAATTTCCCAGGTTTTATCCTTTGAACCGTCGTTTACGAAAACGATACGGCTGTCGGGACTTACCTTATTATTGCTGATGAGAGTATTTAATTTTTCGAGAAGTCGGGTCGAGGTTTCGGGTAAAACCTCTTCCTCGTTATAGCAGGGTAATACCAGATATAAGGTTTTCGGTGAAAATTCGTTGTTCATATTTATTTCACTCCTATATCCTTACGGAAATGTATATCCGTAAAGTGAATTTTCTCTACTGCGGCATAGGCATCGCGGATAGCTGTATCTAAATTATCCGATACAGCGGTAACGCCTAAAACTCTGCCGCCGGCAGTTTTAAATACGCCGTCCTCTTTCTTTGTACCTGCGTGGAAAACCGTAATATTTCCAGCTTTTTCAGCCTCGTCAATACCGGTTATTTCATAGCCGGATTTATAAGATACGGGATAACCGCCCGATGCGGCAACAACGCAAACTGCGGCATTGTCGCTGAATTTAACTTCAACCTCGTCTAATCTGCCTTCGGAAACGGCGTACATAATATCGAACAAATCGCTTTCAAGACGTGACAGTACAACCTGAGTTTCGGGGTCGCCGAAGCGGGCGTTATATTCGATTACCTTAGGACCGTTTTGAGTCAGCATAAGACCGAAGAATATGGTTCCTTTAAAGGTTCTGCCTTCTTTATTAAGACCTTCGATAGTGGGGAGGAAAATTTCTTTCATACATCTGTCTGCAATTTCGGGAGTATACATTCTGCTGGGCGAGAAAGTACCCATTCCGCCTGTATTGGGACCCATATCGTTATCGAAAGCACGTTTATGGTCCTGAGCTGAAACCATAGGAACTATTGTTTTACCATCAGTAAAAGCAAGAACAGAAACCTCGGGGCCGGTTAAAAATTCTTCAATAACAACACGGTTACCCGAATCACCGAAGATTTTATTTACCATAATATCATTGACAGCTTTTTCGGCTTCTTCATAGTTCTGAGCAATTATAACACCTTTTCCCAGAGCAAGGCCTTCTGCCTTGATAACAGCGGGATAAGAGTTCTGACTGCGGATATATTGAAGAGTGCTTTCGGCATCTGCGAAAATCTCACATTTCGCTGTAGGAATATTATATTTCTCCATAAGCTCTTTGGAATATACCTTACTGCCTTCGATAATAGCTGCGGCTTTGCTCGGTCCGAAGGCACGGAGACCTTCGGCTTCAAGGGCATCTACCATCCCCGCAACAAGGGGGTCATCGGGTGCTACTACCGTTAAATCAATTTTATTTTCTTTAGCAAAGGCAACAACACCTTCAATATCCATTGCTTTTATGGGTACACAGGTGGCAAGAGAACTGATACCGCCATTGCCCGGTGCCGCAAAAATTTCAGTAACCTTTGGGCTTTGGGATAGCTTCCATATTATTGTATGTTCTCTGCCGCCGCTACCTATAACCAATACTTTCATATTTTCTCTCCTCGTGAATTAATGCTTGAAATGTCTGATACCTGTGAATATCATAGCAATACCGTATTTGTCACAGGCTTCGATGGATTCCTCATCCCGGATTGAGCCGCCGGGCTGGATTATAGCTGTAATACCTGCCTTCGCCGCAGCCTCAACACAGTCGGGGAAGGGGAAGAAAGCATCGGATGCCATTGTACAGCCTTTAACCTTATCGCCGCCGTATTTGATAGCAAGCTCAAGCGCCGTAATTCTGTTGGTCTGACCCGGACCTACGCCGATGGTATTTCTGTCGTTGGAAAGCACAATAGCGTTGGATTTTGTATGCTTAACAACCTTCCAGCCAAAGAGGAGAGATTTCATTTCCTCGGCTGTAGGAGCACGTTTTGTAACTACCTTTATATTATCCTCGTCAATAAGCTCGGTGTTGATTTTCTGTACCAGAAGACCACCCGATACCTTTTTAAGGTCAAGAGCATCCTTGGAATTGGGAGCTGAGATACCTTCCAGAGTAAGAAGTCTGATATTCTTCTTCTGAGAAAGCACATCAAGAGCTTCCTTGGTGAAGGAAGGAGCGATAACTATTTCCACGAAGATTTTGTTTATTTCCTCGGCGCAAGCAAGGTCTATTTCGCGGTTAGCCGCTACGATCCCGCCGAAAATGGAAACGGGGTCAGCCTCGTAAGCACGAAGGTAAGCTGTATGTATATCATCAGCAATACCTACTCCGCAGGGATTTGCGTGCTTTACCGCAACTACAGCGGGTTCTTCGAATTCCTTTAACAAATCAAGAGCACCGTTGGTGTCGTTGATATTATTGAAGGATAATTCCTTACCGTGAAGTTGTGTCCAGTTGGCAAGGGCTCCCGTAACAATTTTGCCGCTTTCTTTATAGAACACAGCTGCCTGATGGGGATTTTCACCGTAACGCATATCCTGTGCCTTTTCAAAGGAAAGGGTAAGAGTATCCGGGAATTCGCCGTCACCTAAGTTTTTAAAGAGATAGTTTGAAATGAGAGCATCGTAGTTTGCTGTATGTTCAAATACTCTGTAGGAAAGCTTAAGCTTTGTATCGCGTGAAACCTCGCCCTTTGTTTCAAGCTCGGAAATAACGGTAGCATAATCCGAAGGATTAACAATAACCGCAACGTCCTGCCAATTTTTAGCGGCGGCACGTATCATTGTAGGACCGCCAATATCAATGTTTTCTATCGCTTCTTCAAAGGAAACACCTTCCTTTGCGATGGTAGCCTTAAAGGGATAGAGGTTAATTGCAACAATGTCAATAGGAGTTATACCCAGCTCTTTAAGCTGATTCATATGTTCTTCGTTGGAACGCATTGCAAGTATACCTGCGTGAATTGCGGGATGAAGAGTTTTTACACGACCGTCAAGACATTCGGGAAAACCGGTAATATCCGAAACGTTTGTTACGGGAATACCCGCATCGGCAAGTGCCTTTGATGTGCCGCCTGTAGACAATATTTCATAGCCTAATTTGTTTAATTTTTCGGCAAATTCTACTACTCCTGTTTTGTCTGATACGCTTATTAATGCTCTTTTCATAATTATCTAAATCCTTTCTGAATTATTCTGCTGTTATTTCAATAACCTGAGCTGATTCGTGCCACACGGTTTTTACGCCGAGAGCAGCTTCAATAAAGCTCTGTGATACCATAGTTCTGTCTTTTACAATTACAGGCGCAGTTTCAAGCTGAATTTCCTCGCTGTCTACAAAAGCACTTGTATTTCCTATCTGTACCATTACAACCTTATCCATTGACATTGCAAAAACCGTAGAGGTTTCTGCGTCCCAGCTGACAGAGAGACCATATTTTTCAAAAACAGCGCGAAGAGGAATCATAACAATATCATTCTCGCAAACAGGCGCGACATCAAGCTCTAATTTCTCGCTGTTGTAATCAATTATAATCTCTGCATTTGCCGACATACAAAGTATGGACATTAAAACTAAGATTGAAGTGATAAATTTTTTCATAGTGGATTACCGCCCTTTCGTTAACTTTTAATTTTTACATTACGACCCTCTATTATAAGTCTGTCTTCACAGAAAAGGGAAACAGCTTCGGGAAGAAGCTTCCATTCAGCTTCTTCCATTACACGTTTTTGTAAAATTTCGGCAGTATCGGTTTCTTTAATTTCTACTGCCTTTTGAAGTATAATTTCACCGCCATCGGTAATTTCATTAACAAAATGTACTGTTGCACCTGTTACTTTAACACCGTATTCCAAGGCTTTTTCGTGAACGTGAAGTCCGTAAAAGCCGTCACCGCAAAAGGAAGGAATAAGGGAGGGATGTACGTTTATAATACGACCTTTAAACTCACGGATAAAATCCTCACCCAATATAACCATAAAACCTGCAAGGACTATAAGGTCAATATTGTTCTGATGCAGAATATCAATAAGTACCTTTGAGTATTTTTCGCATTTTTCTGCAACGACGGTTTTGATACCTGCATTTTTCGCACGAGTCAGGGCGAAAGCGGAGGGTTTGTTTGATACAACCAGAGATATTTTACCGTTTTTAATTTCTCCGCGGCTTTCGGCATCTATGAGTGCCTGCAAATTAGTACCGCCGCCTGATACCAACACAGCTATATTTTTCATCAGATTTCAACCTCTCCGTTACCGTCTGCAACTTTACCGATTATGTAAGCATCTTCTCCTAAATCCTTAGCAGCTCTTACAACCTCATCGGCGATGGCAGGGTCAACTGCCATTATCATACCGATACCCATATTGAAGGTGTTGTACATATCCCTTTCGGTAATACCGCCGAGGGCGCTCATAATATCGTAAATAGGCAGGATTTTCCAGGAACCCTTTTCAATTACAGCCTTTGTGCCTTTAGGCAACATTCGGGGAATGTTCTCGTAAAAACCGCCGCCTGTAATATGAGAAATTGCTTTTATTTCAAATTTTGAAATAAGCTCAAGCACAGTTTTAACATAAATTCTGGTAGGAGTAAGAAGCTCTTCGCCTACGCTCTTACCTAAAAGACTTGAAAACTCCTGGAGTCTCTCGCGTGAGGAGTCATTATTAAGATTAAAGAGTTTTCTTACAAGAGAAAAACCGTTGGAATGTACCCCGGAGGACGCAAGTCCTACCAGTACATCACCGCTTTTGACCTTTGACCCGTCAATTATTTTGTCTTTGTCAACAATACCTACAGCAAAGCCTGCCATATCGTACTCGTCTACGCCGTAAAAACCGGGCATTTCAGCAGTTTCGCCGCCTATTAAGGCACAACCCGACATACAGCAGCCATCAGCTACGCCCTTAACAATAGAGGCAATTTTTTCAGGATAATTCTTGCCGGTAGCAATATAGTCAAGGAAAAACAGAGGCTTTGCACCACTGCAAACTATATCATTAACACACATTGCCACACAGTCCTGACCTACAGTATCGTGCTTGTCCATCAAAAAAGCAAGCTGCAGCTTCGTTCCTACGCCGTCAGTACCTGATACAAGTACAGGCTTTTTATAACCCTCAGGCAGTTCAAAAAGACCGCCAAATCCGCCTATATCAGTCATAACACCGGGTATAAAGGTTTTCTGCACGTGTTCTTTCATTAATTTTACGGCAGTATAACCTGCCTCTACGTCAACTCCCGCTGATTTGTACGCTTCATTCATTGTTATTTACTCCCTTCAGATTTTCCCATTTCATTCATTATCGGTACGTCAACAGGATATTTCCCTGAGAAACAAGCCGAACAGAAATTAAGTTTTGAATTTTTTGCTATTTCTTCTATGCCTTCAAGTGCAAGGAACTCTAAAGTATCTGCACCTATTTTCTCACGAATTTCATCTATGGTATGGTTACATGCTATAAGCTGACTGCGGTCGGGAATATCCGTACCAAAGAAACAAGGCCACAGGAACGGAGGTGAGCTTACCCTGACGTGAACCTCCTTTGCGCCTGCTTTTTTCAGCATATTAATTATATTTCTGAGAGTTGTACCTCTTACGATTGAGTCATCAACCATAACAACTCTTTTACCTTCAATACTGGTTTTTAATACGTTAAGCTTGATATTAACGCTTTGTTCACGCATAGACTGAGACGGCTGAATAAAGGTTCTGCCGATGTAACGGTTTTTAATGAGACCGTCACCATAGGGGATTCCTGATTCTTCGGCATATCCAATGGCGGCACAAAGACCGGAATCGGGAACACCGAACACCATATCTGCCTCTACGGGCTGTTGACGGGCTAATTTTCTGCCGGCTTCTTTTCTTGCCTCGTACACACTCTGACCGTCAATAACGCTGTCAGGACGGGCAAAATAAATATGCTCAAATATACAAAGTGAAGATTTATCACTGCAATGCTCGGTGCGGCTGTGAGTACCGTCAATACCCGTTACCACGATTTCCCCGGGACGTATATCGCGGACGAACTCTGCACCTACAGCTTCAAGAGCACAGGTTTCGGAAGAAAATACAACAGTATCATCTGCCAGCTTACCCATACAAAGCGGACGGAAACCGTTAGGGTCACGAAGGGCGATGAGCTTTCTGGGACTCATTACGATAAGTGAAAATGCACCCCGGAGCTTTGGCACGGTCTTTGAAACAGCTTCTTCGATAGAAGCTGAGGTAAGTCTTTCCCTTGCGATAAGATACGAAATAACCTCGGCATCGGTGGTGGTATGGAAAATAGCACCCTGATTTTCAAGCATTGTCCGAAGCTCAGCGGCGTTGATGATATTACCGTTATGAGCAACAGTCAGAGTACCCTTAACATATTTTGAAACTAAAGGTTGAGCGTTTTCGCGGGTGTTTGCACCTGATGCTGAATAGCGGACGTGACCTACAGCAATATTTCCTTTAATCTGTGATAGCACAAAATCACTAAAAACATCCTGCACAAGACCTAAATCCTTGTGACAAAAAATGTTATTGTCGTCATTTACAGCCATACCACAGCTTTCCTGCCCGCGGTGCTGCAGGGCATAAAGTGCAAAATACATCATTCTGGCACAGTCATATCCGTGTCTGTCATAGACACCGAACAGACCGCATTCTTCCTTAAGTTTGTTGTTTTGATTTGACATATAGCCTTTCTCCGTTTCCTAAATAGTATATTAAAATAACAAAACATTTTACCGCTGTGCGGCAAAATGCTTTGAAGGCTTGCCGCAAGAGAGTGAGACCTACTACTGCGGCGTAATGTTATATTTTACGGTTGATTTGTAGAAAAAGGCACAGGAACACATAGAAGGGCATAGACAGTTATATGAAATTACACCTTGAATTATATGTGACATAAGCCTTTTCCTCCTGATTTTTTAGTTATTGAAATCCTCTGCAATGGTTTCCTGAATATCCACATCCTTTTCAAGGACGGTACGTTGCATTTCATTCTTATAGGCATACAAAGCCGATTTCAAGCCTTCGTATTTTGCCGCCATAATCTGAACAGCAAGAATACCTGCGTTTTCAGCACCGTTTACGGCAACTGTTGCAACGGGTATACCCGATGGCATCTGCACAATGGATAAAAGGGAATCCAGTCCGTCTAAGGTAGAGGATTTTATAGGCAGTCCGATAACGGGTAGTATGGTATATGCGGCAAGAACTCCCGGAAGGTGAGCCGCTTTGCCGGCTGCTCCTATAATTACATCAACACCGTTTTTCTCGGCGTTTTGTGCAAATTCAGCAGCTTCAAGAGGTGTTCGGTGAGCACTTAAAATACGTACCTCAACCTCGACACCGAATTTCTTTAACATTTTTAAAGTACCTTTAACAACGCCGTAGTCGGAATCACTTCCCATAACAACGGCAACCTTAGGTATGTTGTTCATATTCTTCAGCCTTTCTGCCTGATGGCATATCATATATATAAGTATATCATAAAATTTCCTTGATATCAATAGTAATAATGTATATTTTTTGATAAAATTTTACAATAAATTTATGTTATATTACAGCTCTAACATAATGGTAAAAGGTCCGTCGTTGGTCAGTGTAACCTTCATATCGTCACCAAAACTGCCGTGCTCTACGGCTTTAAAATGAGGGATGCAGGCTTTGACAAAATAATCATACAACTCCTCGGCAACCACAGGGGAAGCCGCATTTGAAAATCCGGGACGTGTACCCTTTCTGCAATCAGCGTATAGGGTGAATTGAGATACTACAAGAATTTCACCCTCTACATCTGTAACAGACAGGTTGGTTTTACCGTCCGCGTCCTCAAACAGTCGGAGCTTTCTTATTTTTTCTATCATTTTATCAGCGGTATCCGCCGTATCTTCATTTCCGATACCGAGCAAAATCAGATAGCCTTTACCGATTTTGCCCAGAAGCCTTTCTTCGCTTATTACCTCTGCTGAGATAACCCGTTGTAATAATGCCTTCATTCCTCGTCCTCCTTGGCAGTGGACATAAATGTTGTAATTTTTATCTTTGTTGCTATTTTGTCGTCGGTTTCGGCAATCTCAAAAAGGGCATTTTCAAAGGTGAAGCTATCACCCTTTTCTGCAATTTTATCAATCATACTGGTACAAAAACCGCCGATGGTATCATATTCAAAATCGTCTCGGAGATTTTCGGGAATATCAAGAAGAGCCATCTCAAAAGCATCATCAAGTGATGCAGAGGCGTCAACCAAAAAGGTATGATCGTCCACTATCTCTGTTTCGTTTTCTTCGTCGTCATATTCGTCCTGAATATTGCCGAGAATTGATTCAACCAAATCCTCAAGAGTTATAATTCCCGAGGTTCCGCCGTATTCACCTACAACTACGGCTATATGGATTTTTTGTTTTTGCATTTCTTCAAACAGCTCGTTGGCATATTTTGAAAGAGGTACAAAATAGGGTTTTATAAGATAATCGTCAATTCTGAACTTTACTCCCGATTTGCTTAAATGAGAAATCAGAGATTTTGTGTGAAGGATACCGACTATATTATCAAGAGTGCCGTCATATACCGGAAGTCTGGTATACCCTTCAGCAGCCGCAATAGAGACGATTTCTTCAAAGGATGCTTTGTTCGGTATGGCAACAATATCGGTACGGTGAGTCATTATTCTGCTGACTGTGGTATCGTTAAAATCAAAGATATTGTTAATCATCATCTTTTCCGTTTCGGGAATAACACCTTTTTCTTCGCCGACATCAACCAAAAGACGTATTTCTTCTTCTGTAGCGGTTGCATCGGACTTATCGGGAGATATTCCGAAAGCAGAGGATACAATATCGGTAATCCACGACAGAAGTGCGGAAACAGGCAGAAAAATTGCAGTTATAAGCTTAAGGGGACGAGCTGAAACAAGAGCGAGCTTGTCCGGCTTTTCGGCGGCAATTCTGCGAGGAATAAGCTCGCCCGCAAGAAGCACAAGCAGTGCTGTGACAAAGGAAATTCCCACAAACAGCAAGGTGCGTACGGGAGCCGTAAATTCATAAGGACTCAGTATGTAAAAAGCGGCATAAGCACCGGAAAATACTGATGTCAGATTAACGCAGATTTTAAGTGCCATCATAAGTGCTGACGGTTTTTTTAATATTTTTTCCAGTAGCTTTGCGGTTTTGTCACCCGAAGCCGCAAGTTTTTTAAGCTTTGAATCATTAATGGAAATTACAGCCGTCTCCGCCATTGCGAAAAGAGCATTTAATAATATTAATACTGCAAGGATTATGATGTGTAAAGAAATATTTACACCCTGAACATTGCTTGTCCCCGGAGGAATAATACTGTCTGAAGTCATGGTTTATAAACCCCTTTCAAGTTTGCTGAAAAATAATTTCAAGCTTATATTTATGTATGGATTAAGCCATATAAAGCCAATACCAAGAGTTAACAACGAGAGTAATATATATCCCGAAAATGATAAAATCAAAAGAAAAATTTTACCTCTGTTTTTCTTAGTCAATGCCGCGGATTTGTTCAAAATACCAAGAGCATCGTATCTGCTGCCGTTTTCAATAACATAGGTTAAGGATGAATAAGTTATGAGAGTGTAGATTACAAGTGCGGCAATAACTGCAAATATGGCAAAACCTGATATAACGGATGCTGCACCTGAAGTAACACCTGCAAGGCTTAAGATTTTCTGCACCGCGCCGGAAAGTATTTTATGGAACAGAAGCTCTGCCAATATAATTACGGATAAAAATACCTGAGCAACCACGTGAGGGTTAAAGCTTTTGTAATGTTCAAAAATATTATCCGTACGGCTTTTTATGCCTTTTGAAATTTTTGCGAAATATGTACCAAGCCCCGTATTAATCGGCAATACAACAAAGATAACCACAAGTATATAAAGCAGGGTAAAGGGGAGAGAGTAAATTCCGCGGACAAATCCGCTACCGTATATAGCGGAACATAAAAACTGAACTGTCGCAATCATTATAAACAAAACAGCTTTAAGAACAAAGGCTACAAAGCCAATTCCGGCATTTCTGCCGAAATTGGTTTTATATATGCTCTTTGCTTCGTTTTTTATATCAGTATAAAAAGACATTTTTAAACCTCCATAATTACGGGAAGCAACATAGGACTGCGTTTGGTCTTACTGTAAAGATAAGTCGACAAATCGTTTTTCAGCGAGTTTTTAAGAGTAGACCAGTCGCTGATACCGTTAGTTTTACAGGTAGTAACGGTTTTTGTTGCTATATTGCGGATTTCCCCCATTAAATCTTCTGATTCACGAACATAAACAAAGCCTCTGGAAATTATATCGGGACCTGCTAAAATTTCTTTGGTTTGTGAAGAAATAGTAACTACGATAACAATTAATCCGTCCTGAGCCAGGTGCTTTCTGTCACGCAGAACAATGTTACCGACATCTCCGACACCAAGTCCGTCTACAAGGATTTTCCCGGAGGGAACAGACCCGTTTAGTTTTGCATCTTTACTGCTCAGCTCAAGCACTTGACCAATATCCATAATAAAGATATTTTCTTTGAGAATACCCATCTTCTCAGCAAGATGAGCGTGAGTTTCAAGATGCCTGTATTCGCCGTGCATAGGAATGAAAAATTTAGGTTTGGTTACGCCGAGCATAATTTTAAGCTCCTCCTGGCAGGCATGACCGGATACGTGTACCTCGCCGAGAGATTCATAAATTACTTCTGCACCACGTCTGAAAAGCTCATCTATAACCTTTGCAACAAGCTTTTCGTTACCGGGGATTGGGTTTGCGCTGATAACAACCAAATCGTCCCGCGTAATTTCTACTTTTTTATGACCCGAGAAAGCCATTCGTGACAAAGCACTCATAGGCTCGCCCTGACTTCCTGTAGTACAAAGAACTACCTGATGAGGTCTGTATTTGTTGAGATCATCAATAGGAATCAGCGTTTTCGGCGGAATATCCATATAACCGAGTGCGGTTGCCACCTCGACTATATTTTCCATGCTTCTGCCGGAAACTGCGATTTTTCTGCCGTATTTTACGGCGGAATTTACAAGTTGCTGTACTCTGTGAATATTTGAAGCAAAGGTAGCGACAATTATTCGTTGGGTAGGATGACCTGCGAAAATTTCGTCAAAGGTTTCGCCTACCCTGCATTCCGACATAGTATATCCGGGACGCTCCACATTGGTACTTTCCGATACAAGAGCAAGAACGCCTTTATTACCAATCTCACCCAATCTTCCCAAATCAATCATAGGACCTGCTATCGGAGTACAGTCAATTTTAAAGTCACCTGTGTGGATAATGGTACCTTCGGGTGTGCCTATTGCCAGAATAACTGAATCGGCAATACTGTGGTTGGAATGGATAAATTCAACCGTAAAGCAACCCAGCTTTACTTTATCACCCTGACGTACCTTGTTAAGATTTGCTTTGCTTAAAAGACTGTGTTCCTTAAGCTTGTATTCAACAAGCCCAAGCGTAAGCCTGGTTCCGTACACAGGAACATTCAAATCCTTAAGCAGATAGGGGAGAGAGCCGATATGGTCCTCGTGGCCATGGGTTAAAACGACTCCACGTACCCTGTCTTTATTTTTTTGTAAATAAGTAGTATCGGGAATAACAAGGTCAATTCCGAGCATTTCATCATCCGGGAAGGCAATTCCGCTGTCAACGACAATGATGTCGTTGCCACATTCGTATATATACATATTTTTGCCTATCTCGCCAAGTCCTCCCAATGCTGCAAATTTTACATTTGGTTTGCGAGCCAAAAAAATACACCTCCGTTAAATTTAAAAACCGGTCAAACAAGACAAAGCCTGTAAATTATATTGAAAAACATTTTAATCAGCCTAAAATGTTCTGTCAACAACTTTAAGTAATAAAAAAACAATCACAATATATATTATACCATATTTTTCATAAATAATAAAGCTTTTTTTTCAAAAAAATAATTTTTTTTATTATATAACTGCGTAAAGCCGCATAAATAAACGGTTTTGACCGCAAAAATTTTTTCAGACAGAACTAAAAAATCAATTTGTTATTGACAAAAACGGGTTTTTTATGGTAAAATAACTATGTATATTTTATGTTTGGAGAAGAAAAATGAGATATTTGAACATTGGCGGATACACATTTGAGGTTAGCGGATATGAAGGTGAGCTTTTTGAAAAAAGAATGGCGGAGTATTTTGCGGAACCCGGACAAAAGATTGACTTAAAAGTTACATACGGCGAAACCAATGAAATTTCACCGCCTGACGGGGAATATATTTCCACCTCAATGGGGTACAGAAAATTTCTGCGGAAAGAAAATGAATATCAGATTTACGATGTTTTAAAAGAGCCTGATGTATATTCGGCTGCCATTGATTACCGTATTAACGAGAATTATGTTGATGCAAAGCTCTTTGATGTGGAAAATCTCGGCGGTGCTTCTCTTGAGCTGAGAAGCTTTAATATGTTAGGTGAGATTTTTAAATATTTCGTTTTGCAAAACGGTGGTATGGTACTTCACTCATCTGCCTTGTCGTATAAAGGTAACGGAGTTATATTTTCAGCTCCGTCGGGAACGGGTAAATCAACCCATACAAGGCTGTGGAGAGAAACCTTCGGTGATAGTATTACCATGGTCAATGACGATTCACCTGTGCTGAGGTTTTTTGATGACAGAATAAAAATGTGCGGAACGCCTTGGAGTGGAAAAACCGATATAAACCATAATATTTCAGTACCGCTACGTGCTATTGTTATGCTGTATCAAAGCCCCGATAACAATATACGGAGATTATCTGTTGACGAGGCTGTGTTCAGGCTGATGAATGAGGTTGTAAGACCTGCGTACAGCGAGCTGATGGATATTACACTTAAGAATATTGAGAGAATTATAACAGCTGTGCCGATTTATATGCTTGGCTGTAACATTTCGGAGGATGCGGCACGTCTGGCGAAAAATACGATTTTTGGCGAGGAGCTTTAAAGATGAAAATTAAAAATAATTTTGTTATGAAAAACGTGGCAGGAAGCAATGTTGTAGTGCCGACGGGTGAGGCTATGATGGATTTTAACGGTATGATGACCTTGAATGAAACAGGTGCATTTTTATGGGATAAAATGCAGGAGGATGTGACACTCGAAGCATTGGCAGAAGCTATGTGCAAGGAGTATGAAGGCATCACTGAGGAAGAAGCAATGGCGGATATTAAAGAATTTGTCGCTACGCTTAATGAAAAAGGTGTAATTGATAATGGATAGTAAGCTTGATGTTGAGACGTTGGTTCCTATGATGGAGGAATGTATAAAAGGCAGCGGAAGCTTTACCCTGACGGTGACGGGCGGCAGTATGGTGCCGTGTTTGTGGCCGGGGAGAGACAGCGTAATTTTAACTACTGCCGAGACGATGAAAAACCACGATGTAATTTTTTACCGCAGAGATAACGGTTCTTATGTACTGCACAGGATTATAGGCATAAAAAAAGGTGATTATGTCCTCTGCGGAGATAATCAGCACGTAAAAGAATATCCCATAAGACCCGACCAGGTAATCGCAAAGGTGACAGGCTTTTACCGCGACGGCAGATTTGTTCCTGCTAAAAATCGCATTTACAGATTTTTGGTAAATATCTGGTGTATAAACATAAGACTAAGACCCCTTATGGTGAAGGTGTATTATAAATTCAGAAATATAAATAAAAAAT
>JAZSKI010000040.1:0-2303 GCA_045534775.1 Clostridia bacterium
CCGATACTATATCCACAACCCGACTTGTAAATGATATGTACAACTACGCCGCGACTGATGAGTGCGGAGATTTGATGATTACGGTCAACAAATCCAATACGCTGAAATATCTGTGCTTTAATATGACGGATTCTTTTAATAGTCCTTTGTTCACACCACCATCTTTACAGGATTGCGGTATTATAACCGTTAACGAGCTTATAGGTAAAGGGAGTGTATCTTAAATGAATATTATACGTGATTTCGTTTCAGAGGATAAGTATAATCTGAAAAGTCCCTATAATATGGAGCCGCGATTTGTGGTAATCCATAATACGGCAAACGATGCTTCGGCGGCAAAGGAAGGGGCGTATATGAAGGGGAACAGCTATGCTACCTCTTTTCACTACGCCGCCGATGACCTGGAATGCCGACAGTTTCTGCCCGAAAACAGAAATGCTTTTCACGCAGGTGACGGCTCTCTCGGCGAGGGTAACCGCTACGGTATTTCCATTGAAATCTGCTACAGTAAATCGGGCGGCGAAAAATTCGCTCTTGCAGAGGATAACGCCGCAAGGCTCACAGCGGATATTCTGATGCGATACGGCTGGGATATTTCAAGGGTGAAGAAGCATCAGGATTTTTCGGGTAAATACTGCCCCCACCGTACCTTGGATATGGGTTGGGACAGATTTTTAAGAAGGGTGGAGTTTTTTATGAACACAAAATTTAATGATATTGAAGGTCATTGGGCACAGAAGCATATTGAGAAGCTGCAGGAGTACGGTATCGTCAACGGTGCTGGAGACGGGAATTTCAACCCCGATAAACCCATCACAAGAGCCGAAGCGGCAGTTATGATTGCAAATGCTCTGACATTTATAGGAAAATAACGGAAGGATGATAGTTATGTTTAATGGTTTAATAGATGAGGTAACTGCGGTACGAGATTACGACTATGAGGTTGTTTGCGGAAGTAGTAATACAACTGCATATCCCGAAAGATTTCAGTTAGACCCACAGACGATTAAAGACCAGAAAAGCGTAGGTGAATGCGTAGGCTGCGTTATGGCAACCATTGTAGAAGCGTACTACAAAAGAGAATTTTCGGAAAATTGGGCGTACGGCAGACTTAGAAATGAAACTCATACAGGTGAAGGTATGATTGCTTCTATAGCAATAAAAAATTTAAAAGAATTAGGCATTATCCCGAAAGAAAAATTTGATTTGCTTCTTGAAATGCCCGAAGTAAGGGAAGCTGTTGAAAAATTTCCCGAATATGACGAGGAAGCTAAAAATTATAAAATAAGCGGGTATGTTAAGATTTTTAACGGAGACACATCTACAGGCTTGAGGAAGGATATTGAAATTAAAGATGCTTTGCTTAACCATAGGCTTCCATTGTTTGCTATTTCACGCAATGGGTTTTCGGGCGGTAGTCACGCTATAACCTTGCTCGGATGGAATGATGAAAAAGAAACTTATATTTTCCAAAATTCTTGGGGTGAAAATTACGGCAAAGGTGGCGTATCTGAAATCAGAAAAAATAAGGTGGATGACGTTTATCTCTTTTTATTCGAGCCAATTACGATACCGTTTACGGATGTTTCTGATACCGATTGGTTTAAAGTTGACGTAATGCAGTGTTATCTTTCGGGTCTTATAAAAGGGAAAACAGATACCCTATTTGACCCTTACGCACCTATTACACGTGCAGAAGCTTGTGCTATGTTTAACAGGCTTATGAAAAAGGTTGACACATCTATCGGCGCTATGAACAAACTTATTTCTATTAAACACGAATATAATCAATTATAAGGAGGTCTATTATGGACAAGATGAAAATATTTATTACTGCTGCTTTTGCGGCAATAACAACACAGCTTGGCATACTTGCAATACCCATATACATACTTGTGACTACAAACATTATAGATTATTTTACGGGCCTGCTTGCTGCAAAATATCGCGGTCAGAAAATCAGTAGCTATATAGGCATACGCGGAATTGCAAAGAAAATATGCATGTGGCTTCTGGTGATTGTCGGTGCATTGGTGGACGAGCTTATATTTTATGCCACAAATATAATCGGGCTTGAAATACCGATTACTTTCATCGTAGGCTCGTTTGTGGCGATTTGGTTGATATGCAATGAAATTATATCCATACTGGAGAACATCGGCGATATGGACGTAAAAACACCGGCATTTTTGCAACGGGCGATTGAGCTGGTGAAAAGTAAGGTAGAAGAAAAGAATGAATAAAAGCCGAAGCTCCGCAGTAATTATTTGTTGCGGAGCTTTACTACTTTTTTACTACTTTTT
>JAZSKI010000015.1:0-2338 GCA_045534775.1 Clostridia bacterium
CCGATACTATATCCACAACCCGACTTGTAAATGATATGTACAACTACGCCGCGACTGATGAGTGCGGAGATTTGATGATTACGGTCAACAAATCCAATACGCTGAAATATCTGTGCTTTAATATGACGGATTCTTTTAATAATTCTCTGTTCACACCGCCGTCTCTGCCGCTTAGCAGTATCATAACCGTTAATGAGCTTATAGGTAAAGGGAGTGTATCTTAAATGAATATTATACGTGATTTCGTTTCAGAGGATAAGTATAATCTGAAAAGTCCTTATAATATGGAGCCTCAGTTTGTGGTAATTCATAACACGGCAAACGACGCTTCTGCGGCAAACGAGGGGGCGTATATGAAAAGCAGTAGCTATGCTACCTCTTTTCACTACGCCGCAGATGATATGGAATGCCGACAGTTTCTGCCCGAAAGCAGAAACGCTTTTCACGCAGGTGACGGGTCGCTCGGTCAGGGGAACCGTTACGGTATCTCCATTGAAATTTGTTACAGTAAATCGGGCGGCGACAGGTTTGCGGCGGCAGAAGATAACGCCGCAAGGCTTACGGCGGATATTTTAATGAGATACGGCTGGGGTATAGACAAGGTGAAAAAGCATCAGGATTTTTCGGATAAATACTGCCCTCACAGAACGCTCGATTTGGGCTGGGACAGATTTTTAAGAAAGGTGGAATACTATATGGCAGCATTTAAAGACACTCAGGGACATTGGGCACAGAAGCATATTGAGAAGCTGCACGAGTACGGCATAGTAAACGGTGCGGGCGACGGGAATTTCTACCCCGACAAGCCCATAACCAGAGCCGAAGCCGCAGTAATGGTAGCTAATGCCCTGACGTATATGGGGAAATAGTTGTTAGCTGTTAGGGAATAGCAGGGGTTGGCATTTTCCGCGGGGAAGCTAAATTGAGCAAGCTCAACTAAATTGCCTTCGGTGTAGGGTCCGATGCCCTTCATCGACCCGAAACGCTGTGCACGCTAAAGGCGAATTTTATTTAGCTATCGGGCGTAAATGAAATAATTTAGCCTTGCACAGAATGTACAAAATTTAGCTGAAAAAGCCGAACCCGCAAGGGGAAAAAGCCTGTTTGCTTTTCTAATGGGAAATACTAACCCCTACTATCGCAGAAAGGATTTATTATGGATAAATTTAAGCTTATAATTACCGCCTTTTTTGCGGCGGTTTCTGCCCGTTTGGGTATTCTTGCCGTTCCTGTTTATATTCTGGTAATCTCCAACATTATGGACTATATAACGGGGCTCTTTGCGGCTCGGTATCGCGGAGAAAAAATCAGTAGCTATACGGGCATACGAGGTATTACAAAAAAGGTCTGTATGTGGCTTCTTATCTGCGTGGGCGCGCTTCTGGACAAGCTGACCGCCTACGCCACCTCTGCCCTGGGTCTTGACCTTGAAGCAGGCTTTATCATCGGCGCTCTTGTGGCTGTGTGGCTTATTTGTAACGAAATTATCTCTATTTTAGAAAATATTTCCGACATAGGCCTCACACCTCCACCCCTTATTACTATCATCTTATCTAAAATTAAAGAAAAAATTGAAAAAAAGCATTGACATTTATCACACATCGTGATATAATAAAATGAGTCAGGGAAATTTGCTGTGCGATTTTCTACCTGTAAAACATTTTGCCCTGCGAGGGAGGCTTCACTTTTGTGAAGCAAAGGCTTCCCTACGCCTTCGGCGGGGATATGAGAAATACCAATCCCTTTTACAGGTAGATTTTCCGCAGGAATACGACTACTTGCAGCCTGCTTCGTCTGCATAACTTCGGTTACCTGAAGCGAAGCTTCAAGCCCTCAGGTAATCACGCTTCACATTTCACATTTTCGCACCCGAAGGGCGCGGAGGAAAGGGTGTTTTTATGAATTATATAAAAGAACTTAATCAATTTCGCATACTTGTGCCGCAGCTTAAAATTTCACCTTCGGCACAGCTTCTTTGGTATTCTCTTATGGATTTATGCAATTCCAAGCAATGGCCGAAATCCTTTGCGGAAAGCCTCGGCTCTCTTATTTTGCGAACAAGATTATCACGCAATGCGATATTGAGAGCTCGCGACGAGCTTGTGGATTTTGGTTTTCTCCGATTCACAACCTCTTTAAGAAATTTAACCATATATGAAATGATTTCTTTAACGGAAAAATACGACATAAGCACCCTGATTTATCGCTCCTGCTCCGACCCCGGTTCCGAATCCGGTTCCGAATCCGGTTCCGACCCTGGTTCCGACCCTGGTTCCGACCCTGGTTCCGACCCTGGTTCCGATATTGGTTCCGAATCCGGTTCCGACTCTGGTTCCGA
>JAZSKI010000028.1:0-43559 GCA_045534775.1 Clostridia bacterium
TCCACCGCAATCTTCAAGTGCCTGCTCGCACTCAAGACTCGTAATGCCATTATTATCAGTCCTCACCCCAGAGCAAAGAACTCTACCGTCGCGGCTGCTAAGCTCGTTCTTGAAGCAGCAGTAGCAGCAGGAGCACCCGAAGGAATCATCGATTGGATCGATGTACCTTCTCTTGATATGACTAACACCGTAATGAAGGAGGCAGATATCATCCTCGCGACCGGTGGCCCCGGAATGGTTAAGGCTGCGTATTCTTCCGGCAAGCCTGCACTCGGTGTTGGTGCAGGTAACACGCCCGCAATTATCGATGAAACCGCAGACATTCTTCTTGCAGTTAACTCGATCATTCACTCCAAGACCTTCGATAACGGTATGATCTGCGCGTCCGAGCAGTCGGTTATCGTGCTTGAAAGCATCTACGATATTGTTAAGGCAGAGTTTGCGGCACGCGGATGCTACTTCCTTGATCCTATGGAAACCGAAAAGGTTCGTAAGACTATCATCATAAATGGTGGGCTTAATGCGAAAATCGTTGGTCAGAAGGCGGCTAAGATCGCTGAGCTCGCAGGTGTAACCGTTCCTGCCGGCACCAAGATCCTCATCGGTGAGGTTGAGAGTGTTGAGCTTTCTGAGGAATTTGCTCACGAGAAGCTCTCGCCCGTACTTGCTATGTATAAGGCTAAGACCTTCGCAGAAGCGCTTGACAAGGCAGATAAGCTTGTTGAGGACGGCGGCTTTGGTCATACTTCCTCTCTTTACATCAACGAGATCACCGAGAAGGAAAAGCTTGCCGCATATGAAAGCAGAATGAGAACCTGCCGTATTCTTGTGAACACTCCCTCCGCTCACGGCGGTATCGGCGACCTTTACAACTTCAAGCTCGCTCCCTCGCTCACACTTGGATGCGGCTCTTGGGGCGGTAACAGTGTATCCGAGAACGTAGGTGTTAAGCACCTGCTCAACATTAAAACAGTAGCCGAGAGAAGAGAAAATATGCTTTGGTTCAGAACACCCCAGAAGGTTTATATCAAGAAGGGTTGCCTCCCCGTTGCTCTCGATGAATTGAGAACCGTAAGAGGCGCAAAGAAGGCGTTCGTCGTAACCGATAGCTTCCTTTACCAGAACGGCTACACCAAGCCGATCACCGACAAGCTGGACGAGATGGGCATTCAGCACACCACCTTCTTCAATGTACAGCCTGATCCTACCCTTGCAAACGCAACCGAGGGTGCAGCTCTTATGAGAGCATTCCAGCCCGATACTATTATCGCGCTCGGCGGCGGTTCCGCAATGGACGCGGCAAAGATCATGTGGGTCCTCTACGAGCATCCCGAAGCAGACTTTATGGATATGGCAATGAGATTTATCGATATCCGTAAGAGAATTTACACCTTCCCGAAGATGGGTGAGAAGGCTTACTTCATCGCGATTCCTACCTCCGCAGGTACAGGATCTGAGGTTACTCCTTTCGCAGTTATCACAGACGAAAAGACCGGTGTGAAGTATCCTCTTGCTGACTACGAGCTTCTTCCCAACATGGCAATCATCGACACCGACTTCCATATGTCCGCTCCCAAGGGACTTACCGCCGCTTCGGGCATCGACGCAGTAACGCACGCAGTTGAGGCATACGTTGCAATGCTTGCAACCGATTATACTGACGGACTTGCACTTCAGGCACTTAAGAACATCTTTAAGTTCCTTCCGAGAGCATACGAGAACGGTCAGACCGACGTTGAAGCTCGTGAGAAGATGGCAAATGCAGCTACCATCGCAGGTATGGCGTTCGCAAACGCATTCCTCGGCGTATGTCACTCTATGGCTCATAAGCTCGGTGCGTTCCACCACCTGCCTCACGGCGTAGCAAACGCTCTCATGATCGAGGAGGTCCTTCGCTTCAATGCGGCAGAAGCTCCTACAAAGATGGGTACTTTCTCGCAGTATGATCATCCTCATACGCTTGCCCGTTATGCAGAAATTGCTGACTATCTCGGTGTTAAGGGCAAGAACGACAGCGAAAAGCTTGAAGGTCTCGTTGCACTTATCAATGACCTGAAAGCTAAGGTTGGAATTAAGGATACAATCAAAGACTACGGTGTTGACGAAAAAGACTTCCTTGATAGACTTGATGATATGACCCTTCAAGCGTTTGACGACCAGTGCACGGGTGCAAACCCCAGATATCCGCTTATGAGTGAAATTAAGCAGATGTATATTAACGCTTACTATGGCAAGCATTTTGAAGAAAAAGAAATGCCGGCCGTAAAAGCAAGGAAAAATTAAGGAGGGAAAAGTGATGAAATTAGATAATATAATTGCTTCAAGAAAATCCAAAACCATTTACCGTGACGGTGATTTGTGTATCAAGCTGTTTGACAGCAGTTATTCCAAGGCGGATGTTTTGAACGAGGCCTTAAATCAGGCGAGAATAGAAGAAACCGACCTTAATGTTCCAAAAATCAAAGAGGTTATGATGGTTGACGGGAAATGGGCTATCGTTTATGAATATATTGAAGGAAAAACCCTTGCACAGCTTATGAGAGAAAATCCTGAGAAGAAGGACGAATATATCGAAATGTTAGTAGCCCTTCAGATGGAGGTTCATTCTAAGGAATGTCCGCTTCTTAATAAGCTTAAGGATAAGATGAACCGAAAAATCAGCGAGACTACTCTTGATGCCACAACACGCTATGAACTGCATACACGTCTTGAAGGTATGCCTAAGCATAAAAAGGTATGTCACGGTGATTTCAACCCTGCTAATATTATTATTACAAACGAGGGTAAGGCATATATAATTGACTGGGCACACGCAACTCAGGGTAATGCCTCTGCCGATGTGGCAAGAACCTATCTCCTTTTCTGGCTTAACGGAGACGAAGAGGCGGCAAAGAAATATCTTGACACCTTCTGTAAAAAAAGCAATACGGCAAAACAGTATGTTCAGAAATGGATGCCCATAGTTGCCGCATCACAATCGGTTAAGGGCAATGAAAAAGAAAGAGAATTTTTGCTCTCCTGGGTAGATGTGGTTGATTACGAATAAAAAACCGAAAGGGTATCAGTGCGATGCGTTGATACCCTTTCAGAATTATGTGGTTTTGTTGTAAAGGCACTTAAAATGAACAAAAAGACACTATTGATTAATATTTTTATTAGTGGTATAATCATATCGGAAAGCTAAACCATAAAAATTTTCAGGGTGAGGATTTATGAAGAAAAAAATTTTATACAATGAAACCACATATAGCGGTATATATAATCCGAGTCGGCATCAGCCGAGTTAACTCTTGATGCGGTTATGGAAATCAGCGTTGTTATAGAAGGGGACGGCATATTTCGGTTTTTAAATAAAGAACCGTATAAGCTCCATGAAGTTTCAAAAGGACGGGTGGAGAATTTTGCGACCTTGGCGGGGAAGCTTCATTCACACGGTCACTTATCCGATGGATTTGCTATGTGCTCCTATTATTGCTTTAATACAAATATCTTCTTCAGTCCGGAGCTTTTTGATGAATTGATTGCTTCCTATCTGAAAGAGATTATTGATGAATACGGAAATTACGATAATACAGTGCCGTAAAAGAGAATAAGATTTATTAAAAAGGAAAGATTTGCCTATGAAAAAGTGTTATAAAATAATTTTAATATTTATGGCGGTGATTTTTGTGAACAACAATGTATCGGCGGCGACGGTGAGACAGCTTTTGTCGGAAGCGGTCAAACCCATAGGTAAATGCCTCTATGTTTACGGCGGCGGCTGGAATGAAACCGATGACGGCGCAGGGATTGAGGCGGTGTCTTTGGGACTTGGTGAAAACTGGGAGAATTTCTATAACATTAACAGCAGTAATTATAATTGCGATAATTACAGCTGTCAGATACACAACGGGCTGGATTGCACGGGTTATGTGGGCTGGACAATGTATCAGCTTTTTCAAGATACCTACAGCTCTGCAGGATACGTATTTCCGTCAAAAATTCTGGCGGAACGCTACAGCAGTATCTTCGGCGGGGAGTATGTGGAAAAAGAGAAAATAACAGACTATCGCTGTGGAGATATAATGTCCTGCGATGGTCATACCTATATAGTAATAGGACAGTTTGAGGACGGGAGTGTGATGCTTCTTCACGCATCTCCGCCTTGTGTGACCATAAGCGGAACCTATGCCGCAAACGGCGATAAAAACAGCAAAGCCGTGAAATGGGCGGCGTATTATATGGATAAATATTTCCACGACAGCTTTTTAAAATATCCTAATCATATAAGGAATACAGATTATTTAACCGACTATAACCAAATGATATGGAATAATGCAGTCCTGAAAGACTCTGACGGCTATCGGGATATGTCTCCCGATGATATTTTGTGGGATTTATTTGAAAATTTAAAAATCTACGCAGGCGACAGGAGAATAGCCGGCAGAACGGAAAATAAAAACGGAACTGTCTATATACCCGTACGTGCCCTGAGTGGCGGTATAGGAGCAGAGGTTTTGTATAGAGCGGAGGAAGAGACGGTAATTTTAAACAAAGACGGTAAAAGTCTGGAACTGTATCCGCACAAGGGAAACCAAAGAATAAACAGCTACATAAAAGAAGGCGTAGCTTATGTGCCAATAAGAGAAATATGCGAATTTTTCGGTTATACGGTGGTATGGAATGACGAAAGCAAGAGCATTTTAATAGGAGAATAAAAACCGTATAAATATATTGCATAAAAATTCCTTGTTTGGATATACTTATTTTATGGAAAATAACCATTGACAAAATACTGAAAATATGTTAAATTATATTTGTTAGCACTCAGCTCGTGCGAGTGCTAACGGAACGGACGATAAGTATAGGGCGGTGAGAAAAATGGAGCTTGGTGAACGCAAACGCAGGATTTTACAGGCTATAGTACAGGACTACATTGAGACTGCCGAGCCGGTAGGGTCAAGGACTATTGCCAAAAAGCACATACCTGAACTCAGCTCTGCCACTATTCGTAATGAGATGGCGGATTTGGAGGAAATGGGTTACTTATGTCAGCCACATACGTCAGCAGGGCGAATACCATCGGATTTGGGGTACAGAGTCTATGTTGATAATATGCTTAACAAATATCGGTTTACCTTAAGTGAGATGGAGCAGATGCAGTTTGCTCTGTCGCGTAAGATTCACGAAGCAAAGCAGATGGCAACCGAGCTTTCCTCGGTACTGTCGCACCTTACCAATTATACGGCGGTTACGGCATCTCGTAGCGGTGAGAGAACGGGAATAAGGTCATTGCAGCTTATGCCTATGGAGGATGGTAAAATTTTAACCATCGTTGTCACCAATGAGGGTGATGTTAAAAATAAGATGTTCTACGGCGAGGACGGCATAGGTACTGCGGTTATAGTAAGGCTTTCGGAGATGCTGTCCCGGAGGCTTACGGGCAGGCTTGCCGATGAGACCATAATGGAGCTTGCGAGGCTTAAGGGCGAGTCGTCGGGTATTCTGACGGAAATCCTTGATTATATCGGCGAATGTCTTACGGGAGAAAGCGAGGTAGCGGTCAACGGCACTATCAATCTTCTGAACCATCCCGAATATTCCGATATAAATAAAGCTAAGGAAATATTAGAATTTATAAATGACAAGGAAAACTTAAATCCGCTTGTTATGACACCTATGGGTGACAGCGAAATCAAAGTATTTATAGGTCACGAAAACCCTCTGGAGCAGTTTAAGGATTGCAGTGTAATTCTCTGCAGCTACAATCTTAACGGCAAAAAAGGGAGCATCGGGCTTGTAGGTCCTACAAGAATGGATTATTCAAAGGTTATTTCTATGCTGGAGTACTTAAAGAAAGAAATTGAGCATACGGATGACGGAAAGGAATGATATAAATGAGTAATAAGGAAAAGGAAGAAAAGCTTAAAGAAACCACAGAAGAAGCAGTTGATACTCCCGGTGAGGAGATTGATTACAAAAAGCTCCTTGAAGAAAAGGAGGCACTTTGCAGTGACTACCTTGACAAATATCAAAGGTCTGTAGCGGAGTTTGATAATTTCCGCAAGCGTACCATTAAAGAAAGAGAAGGAATTGCTGTAAATGCGGCAGCTACGGTTGTAGAACGGTTATTGCCCGTTATGGATAATTTAGAGCGTGCCGAAAAGCTTATTTCCGAATCAACGGATGAAGCTATGAAACAGGGCTTTGACCTTCTTTCGCGTCAGCTTAAGGAAGCTTTTGAAAAAATCGGCATTACGGTTATTGAAACTGTAGGCACGGAATTTGACCCCAATTTACACGAAGCGGTAGCTCACGTGGATGACGAAAGCTATGGGGAAGGAATTATTACGGAGGAATACCAGAAGGGGTATATTTACCGCGAAAAGGTACTTCGCCACAGTATGGTAAAAGTTGCCAATTAATTGGTCCGAAAGGGCTGATATATCAATATGACGTGCGAGTCCGCAAGCAACTGTCATTATATAAAATTATTACTTATTTGCGGACAGAAAGGTGATTATTATGGGAAAAATTATAGGTATTGACCTTGGTACAACAAACTCTTGTGTAGCAGTTATGGAAGGCGGCGAGCCGGTTGTAATACCCAATCCGGAGGGCGCAAGAACAACTCCTTCTGTTGTTGCTTTTGCAAAAAATAACGAACGTCTTATCGGTCAGGTGGCTAAGAGACAGGCTGTTTTAAACCCCGACAAGACAATTATTTCAATCAAAAGAGATATGGGCTCCGACAAAAAGGTAAATATTGATGATAAGACATACTCTCCTCAGGAGATTTCAGCTATGATTTTGCAGAAGCTGAAAGCAGATGCCGAAAGCTATCTGGGCGAAACGGTAACACAGGCGGTTATTACAGTTCCTGCATACTTCAGCGACTCTCAGAGACAGGCTACAAAGGATGCAGGTAAAATCGCAGGTCTTGAGGTTATGCGTATTATAAACGAGCCTACAGCGGCGGCTCTTGCTTACGGTATGGATAAGGAAACCGAACAGAAAATTATGGTTTATGACCTGGGCGGCGGTACTTTTGACGTATCTATCCTTGAAATCGGTGACGGTATATTTGAGGTTCTGGCTACCAGCGGTAACAATAAGCTGGGCGGCGATGACTTTGATGACCGAGTTATCGAATGGCTTGCAAGCGAATTCCAGAAAGAAAACGGCATAGATTTAAGAAACGACAAGCGTGCTATGCAGAGACTTAAGGAAGCGGCTGAAAAAGCGAAGATAGAGCTTTCGGGCGTAACCACAACAAATATTAACCAGCCGTTTATAACAGCTGATGCGGAAGGGCCCAAGCATCTTGATATGAACCTCACAAGAGCTAAATTTGATGAAATTACAGCCGATTTGGTTGATAAGACTATGGAACCCGTTAAAAAAGCCCTTTCTGATGCAGGTCTTAATCCTTCTCAGATTGACAAGGTGCTCCTGGTTGGTGGTTCAACCCGTATTCCTGCTGTTCAGGAGGCTGTTAAGAAATTTATCGGTCAGGAACCGCACAAGGGTATCAACCCCGATGAATGTGTAGCACTCGGTGCCGCAATTCAGGCAGGCGTTCTTGCGGGAGATGTTCAGGATTTGGTGCTTCTTGATGTAACACCTCTTTCTCTTGGTCTTGAAACCTTAGGCGGCGTATTTACAAAGCTTATTGAGAGAAATACTACTATCCCTACAAAGAAAAGTCAGATTTTCTCAACAGCCGCAGACAATCAGCCTGCTGTTGATATTCACGTGCTGCAGGGCGAACGTGAAATGGCCGCATACAACAAAACTCTCGGCAGATTCCAGCTTGAAGGTATTGCACCCGCACCCCGTGGCGTACCTCAGATTGAGGTTACCTTTGATATTGATGCCAACGGTATCGTAAATGTTTCTGCCAAGGATTTAGGTACAGGCAAGGAACAGAAGATAACAATTACAGCAAGCACAAACCTTACCGATGAAGAAATTGATAAGGCTGTCAAGGAAGCAGACGAGTTTGCCGAAGAAGATAAAAAACGTAAGGAAGAGGTTGATACTCGCAACAACGCCGATGCCCTCGTATTCCAATGTGAAAAGGTATTAAACGAAAGCGGCGACAAGCTTCCTGCTGAAGACAAGGCGGCTATTGAAACTGAAATCGCCAATGTGAAAAAAGCTCTTGAAGGTACGGATAGTGCCGCTATAAAGGCTGCTGCCGATGCACTTACTGCAAAATTCCACGAGCTTTCCGCAAAAATGTATCAGCAGACCCAGCAAAACCCACAGCCTGATATGGGCGGCGCGGCAGATGCAGGCGATGCACAGGATGCGGATTTTAAAGAGGTAGATTAATAAAACAATGAGGCGTTGCGTAAAAACTAAGCTGAGCTGTGCCGCCGAAGCGGCACAGCGGCTTATGCACCGGCCTCATTTTGTGCTATAGATTGACCGCGAGGATGGAGAGAAATATGAAACGTGATTATTACGAGGTGCTGGGAGTGGAAAAATCCGCTTCGGCTGATGAAATAAAAAAAGCCTACAGAAAGCTGGCAAAAAAATATCACCCCGACCTTAACCCCGATAATAAGGAAGCTGAGGAGAAATTTAAAGAGGTTAGCGAAGCCTATGAGATATTAAGTGATGACCAGAAACGTGCCAACTACGACAGATTCGGTCATGACGGACCGGCGGCTTCGGGCTTTGGCGGAGGCGGCTTCGGTGGCTTTGGCGGTGTGGATTTTGAAGATTTGGGCGATATTTTCGGCAGCTTTTTCGGTGGTGGCAGCAAAGGTCAAAGAAGAAACGGACCCGTAAAGGGACAGGATATAGAAGTTGATGAGGTTATTTCCTTTGAAGAAGCGGCTTTCGGCGTAGAAAAGGAAATAAATTATTCGAGAATAGAGGATTGTCCCGATTGTCACGGCAGTGGTGCAAAGGCGGGAACGTCGCCCGAAACCTGTAGTGCCTGCGGTGGCAGCGGTCAGGTGAAGAGCGTGCAAAGAACGCCGTTTGGTCAGTTTGCTACAACTCATCAATGTAATGTCTGCGGCGGTAGCGGTAAGATTGTAAAAGAACCTTGTCCTACCTGTGACGGTAAAGGAAAGGTAAGAAGGAAGATAAAAGAAAAGGTCAAAATTCCTGCGGGAATAGATAACAACCAGACCATATCGGTACAGGGCAAGGGCAGTGCAGGTATGCGAGGCGGTCCTGCGGGAGATTTGTTTGTGACAGTACATGTCCGTCCTCATACCATTTTTGAGAGAAGAGGAACAGATGTACTGTGCAATGTACCCATTACCTTTGTGCAGGCGGCACTCGGTGCTGATATTGATGTACCTACTCTTCACGGTAAAGTTAAGATGACTGTTCCCGAAGGTACACAGCCAAATACGGAATTTAGGCTCAGGGGGAAAGGTATACCCAATCTCAGAACGAAAGCGGTAGGCGACCAATATGTAACAGTTGTTGTGGAAGTCCCGAAAAATCTTTCCCAAGAGCAGAAAGGTATTTTAGGGAAATTTGCCGATACTACCAATGAGAAAAATTATAACAAACAAAAGAAATTCGGTGATAAGCTGAAAGCCTTTTTAAACGGTGACAAATAAGGGGGAGGCAAAATGAACTGGACAGAAGTAACCATAATTACCACTCCCGAAGCTGTGGAAGCGGTAAGCGGAGTTTTATATGAAACGGGCGTAGGCGGCGTTTCCGTGGAAGACCCCACTCTTCTCTTAGAATGCAACAGAACCACTAAAGAATGGGATGTTCTTGATAAAGAGGTAGAAGAAAGATACTCGGAGGATAAGGCTGTTATCAAGGCTTATTATGCACCCGAAAGCAATATGGAAGAAAATTTGTTGCGTATCCGCGAGGGGATAAACCGAGCGGCGGAATTCGTCGAGGTGGGAGATGTTAAGATAAGCTCAGCCATAGTCAGCGAAGAGGATTGGGAAAACAGCTGGAAAAAGTATTATAAACCCGTTGAGGTAGGCGAAAGAATAATTATTAAACCTTTATGGGAGGAAATTAATACGGACCGTGACGTAGTAATAGAGCTTGACCCGGGAATGGCGTTTGGTACAGGGACTCACGAAACTACAAGAATGTGTCTTAAAGTCCTTGAAAAATACGTAAAAGAAAACAAAAGCCTTTTGGATGTGGGTACGGGAAGCGGTATCCTTTCAATCGGTGCGGCAAAAATGGGTTGCGGTAAAATAACCGCTGTAGATATTGATACGGTAGCCGTAAAGGTTGCAAAAGAAAACATCAGCTTAAACGGCGTGGAAGAAAAAATAAACGTGGTTTGCGGGAACCTGACAGACTGTATTGAAAAAGAAAAATATGGTATAGTGGTAGCAAACATCATAGCCGATGCTATTATAATGTTGTCGGGCGGTATTGCAGATTTTCTTGCAGATGACGGCGTATATATTACATCAGGTATAATTAACCACCGGGCAGATGATGTAAAAGCCACCCTGACCGATTGCGGCTTTGAAATTACGGAAGAAATCCGTGAAGGAGACTGGGTCGCAATAGTTTGCAGGAAACAGGTATAATAAAAATCAGACAGGGCATACTTAATATCAGAAACGCCGATATAAAATCGGCGTTTCTGTAACAATATATACGTATAGTATGGTAAAATCATCTAAAAACTGTAACAGCCGAATATTTTTTTTGGTATATAATACAGATTATTTTTATTTTTGGAAAAAATCTCTTGACAATTCACAAAAAATCTGATATAATATCTAAGTCGGTTAGAAAGTCAGCCGATAAGGTAAGTCCCAATTGATAAATTTTAATATTTGCGGGTGTAGTTCAATGGTAGAATCTCAGCCTTCCAAGCTGATCGCGTGGGTTCGATTCCCATCACCCGCTCCATTTAAGTGCCTGTAGCTCAGCTGGATAGAGCAATTGCCTTCTAAGCAATGGGTCAGGGGTTCGAATCCCTTCAGGCACGCCATTATGTGGTGGGTGTAGTTCAGTTGGTTAGAGCGTCAGATTGTGGTTCTGAATGTCGTGGGTTCGAGTCCCATCTCCCACCCCATTTTTTATGTTTATCGTTGGGATGTCGCCAAGTGGTAAGGCACCACACTTTGACTGTGGCATTCCGTAGGTTCGAATCCTGCCATCCCAGCCAAAATTTTATATGGGCCATTAGCTCAGTCGGCAGAGCACCTGCCTTTTAAGCAGGGTGTCCCGCGTTCGAATCGCGGATGGCTCACCATGAAAAAAGCATCGACTTTGTCGGTGCTTTTTTCAATGAAATACGCCTTGCGGCGTGTGAAATATTGTTTCGCAACATGAAAAGGCGTCTTTTATTTCACATTTTTCTTAAAGAAAAATATTTCATAATCCGTCAGGATTATTTCATATCAACGAAGTTGATATTTCATTATCAAAAAATCTCTGCACCTGTTTTGCAAGATGCTGCTGTTGTGTGTGAAATTACTTTGTAGCTAAATTGATAATTTCAAAAATATCTTCCGGGGGAATAATTACGTTTCTGCTTTGTTATTTCAGTAATTCATCTATTGTTACATCAAAAACTTTTGCTAAGGACACAAGCTCGATGTCGGTGACAAATCTTTTGCCGCACTCAATTCTTTGGATTGCATTTTTGTCTACATCAAGTCCTGACAACTGCAATTTATCCGCCAATATTCTTTGAGATATATTCAAGTTCCTTCTTAGAATTGAAATATTTTTCCCGCAAATATTATTTAATCCGTCCTTTGATTTGTTAATAAACATAAAAACCCTCCTTTTTTGACATTCAGTACATGACAACAATAAAATTATATGGTATAATAATGACAAATATGACATTTAGTAAATGTCAAAATTGTATAGGGATGTAAATTATGGCAGTAGCTGCTTTAGTATTGGGGATATGTTCTTTAGCTTTTCCTTTCATTGGTTTATGATAAATATGGAAAACTAGTTGAAGAAAAGATGATGAGTGGAAATGTTCATAAATATAAATATAACGAAAACAATAGATTAATTTGCGATGAATGCTATAATAGTAGCGGTGAAATGGAAAGCAAATATGAGTATTTTTATGAATAAAACAAGTGGCATCTAAACCATTCGGCTCACCATTTTTTTCAGCGATATAAATTTCTGAGGTCATTTGATATATGTACTTCGTACGCGATATATCTTCGATGCAAGATGCTACCTTCGGCAAAGAGGGAAAAGGAATTTATTACGAGCTTGCGAGTAACAAGGTTCTCGGGTACCCAACAGAAATCTTTGATTTCGTGTTGGGTGAGGTTCTTATAGCATATCGCAATGAAACAAAGTGAAGCTATATCGAATTTTTTCGCGGAGATTTGGTGCGAGGCAGGTTTTTTATGCTCTCCACTTCTCAATGGATTAGTATCGTGTTTTTTTTTGACGGGTATGATTATTTTGTGCTTTTCAAAACTCCCAGTCACACATAAGTATTGGTAATTATTTTTCTTAATCATTAATTAAAAATTAATGAGAGATTAATTTATCACATGGTTATTTACTTTTTCTATATTATATGGTATAATATAGAAAAAAGGAGGTTTTTATATGGAGAGACCTATTCTTATTTATACTTATTTGGCATTAACGATTGTTTTGCCTATTATTTTCAGACTAATAAATCGTAAATTGACATGGGCTAGTATTCCATGTGCTGTAGCTATTGAATTGATTATGTATTGGGACCATTTTTCCTATTATGAAGCAAGAGGTTTAACCATCTATGCTACAATAATACAAGTTGTAATTATGGTTATAATAACAATTGTACTTAACTTAGTTGGGAAAAAAGCAAATAAATAGTATTCTTTATGTAGGGTTTTGAACTATGAGGTTCAAGACTCTTTTTTTGTGTGACGACATAAAAAGTAGTCAACCAGACATAAATGAGGACAGTTAGCCTTAATATGATTATAATGTAATTTTTAATCAAAGTGAGGTAATGTCTTATGAATACAAAAAAAGCCTATGAATTGATACAAAATATATTGTCTGGATTACCTGAAAAAAGTAAGCAGTCTGTATTAAACAAATTATTTTCTAATGAAAAGTCTAATGCTGACAGTAGCGCTGAAAAGCAAGAACAACTATTAGAGAAGTGCAGACAATCCAAAATGGTTGATGGGAAAATGGTATGTCCTGATTGTGGTAGTTTGAATACCATTAAAAATGGGTTCAGAAGTGGAAGACAAAGATATTTATGCAAAGATTGTACATCCTCTTTTGGCGATACATATGACACATTATTCTTTCATTCTCGCCTTTCTGCTGATAAATGGGAAAAATTAATTTCAATGGTCTTGCTGAAACAATCAATCAGAACAATTGCAAAAGATTTGGGTATTCATAAAAATACTGCTATGTTCAATATTAATCGCATTGCAACAATGCTTGAAGAATATGCCAATACAGATAGTGAGTTTATTAGCATTGTTGAGGCAGACGAATGGTATTATCCTTTATCATTCACAGGAAAAAGGGATAAATCCTTCTTTATAAATGTTCTTGGCAGAATGCCAAGACACCATAGGTCAAGGGCAGAGAAATTAAAGTATCTTGAAGATGCAGGATTTGATATTTCCATTCTTGATAATATCGATGATGACCAATCTTCTGTTCTAAAACAAGCAAGTGCAATAAACCATTTAGTAGCAGAAGAAAAGCATAAAAGAGGTATCAGTAATGATTTACTTGCAGTTTTAACATGTGTTGATAGAACACAATCTAATTTTACTAAATCTTGTTGTTTGGGTAGAATAACTACCAATGATATTTCTACTGAATTAAAAGATTGCTTTGCAGAGGACACAGTTCTGGTGACAGATAGTCATTCAGCATACAGGGGTTATGCAAAGGCAAATGGCATACATTTAGAACAAATACCTTCAGGACAACACAGTAAAGGTGGCTTTAATCTTGCAAGGGTTAATAGTTATCATTCAAGATTGACAGACCTAAACTATCCCCATAAAGTTGTTGCAAGTAAAAACTGTAATCGCTATTTTGCATTATATCAATGGCAAGATAGAAATAGAAGTAATACTACAAAAGCAAATACAGAGAAACTTATCAATATGGCTTGTCAAAAAGTCAAACTATTTACAAGAAAAAATTATGGAAAAGCATTGTTACCATTTGATACAAAGGGATTAATTACAATGCCTGTTTAAGACCACCAATACTTATGTGTGACTGGGAGTTTCAAAAAATAAAACGAAAAGAAAATCAATATATTTACAATAGAAAACATCTAAACAATTTGGCAAGCCTGAAAAACCGATATTCATACAGATGTCGGTTTTTCAGGCTTGTTTGCACTGCGGCGAGATGTTGTATTATCTTCAAGCACAAAACTATACCTTTGCGATGTTTCACACCTGCGCATGGCTTTCTGCTTATTTTTCTTTAGGTTTAAAAATAAGTGCAAACAGGTAGCCAAACAGGATGGCGGCGGCTATGCCTCCTGCGGCGGCGGTGAAACCGCCTGTCAGAATACCTATAAGCCCGTTTTCGGTGACGGCTTTTATGGTACCCTTAGCCAGACAGTAGCCGAAGCCCGTCAGGGGGACGGTGGCACCTGCACCTGCCAGCTTTACTAAAGGCTCATATACGCCAATCAAGGTTAAAAATGCTCCTATACATACAAAAAGTACTAATATCCGCGCGGCGGTCAGTTTAGTGTAATCAATGAGAAGCTGACCTGCTACGCAAATGAGACCGCCTACTATGAAAGCCCATAGAAAGTTCATTTTTTCTCACCTGCCTTTAAAGAAAGCCTTACGGCGTGAGCTATACAGGGGATGGACTGCCCCTGTAGGCAGGAGGAGGTGTTGAGCAGGGCACCCGTTGCTATAAACAGCACATTATTTAATATGCCTTCACGCATATCGTGGAGAATTTTTCCGCAGAGAGTAACGGCACCGCACCCGCACCCGCTACCGCCGCAGTGAACATCTCTTGATATAATGTCGTATATCATAAGACCGCAGTCGTCGTGCTGAGAATGAATATTAATACCCATAGTTTTCATCAGCTTCAGTAGCAACTCTTTTCCCAGCAAGCCTAAATCGCCTGTTACTATAAGGTCATAATCGTCGGGAGAAAAGCCTGTGTCATTAAAGTGGGCATATATGGTATCGGCGGCGGCGGGAGCCATAGCGGCACCCATATTATTTGCATCGCAGATGCCCTTATCTATAATTTTTCCCGTAGTCACGTGGGTAATATAAGGCGGAAGGCGGTGAGAGCCGAGAAGGACAGCACCGCTGCCTGTTACGGTCCATTGTGCTGTAGGTGTCCGCTGACCTCCGTATTCCAGGGGGAAACGGAATTGCTTTTCAGCGGAACAAAAGTGGCTGGAGGTGGTGGCAATTACGCGGTCGGCGAAGCCTCCGTCAACTGTCATAGCGGCGAGAGACAGACTTTCTGCCATAGTAGAGCAGGCGCCGTAGACCCCGAAAAAGGGTATCTTAAAATTGCAGATGGCAAAATGACTGCCGGAGCATTGGTTAAGTAAATCACCGGCAAAAATATAGTCAATATCCTTTTCGGACATTCCTGATTTTTTCAAAAGACCGGAGACGGCAGTTTCCATAAACAAGCTTTCTGCTTTTTCCCACGAATCACTACCCATAAGGGCATCTTCTGAAAAACGGTCAAAATATTTGCCGAGAGGACCTTCATTTTCTCTTTTACCGACTATAGAATATTCATTTAAAATTGAAGGCGGATTGTTTAATACCACCGTCTGTTTTCCTACACGCTTCACATAGGTTTCCTCCTCAATCAGTTTTAAATAATTATGTCCGAAAAAAAGAATGAATATGTATTTTAATTGTAATTTGAAATGTTTTACAAAATTCCTATTTCTATTGACATAGTTTTTGTTTTGTGATAAAATATGTGTATAACTCATTTTTAAGGGGGTTGGGAATTATGAAGAAAATTCTGTTTGTATGCACAGGAAATATTTGCAGAAGTCCTATGGCGGCAGGGATGTTCAACGCCTATGCCAAGAAAAATAATATGAACGATACAGCTTATTCGGCGGGGATTTTTGTTACTGACAGCAGAGTAGATGAAAATGCAATAAAGGCTATGGCTGAAATGGGAATTGATATATCAGCTCACGTGCCTATGCAATTTAATGACCTTTTTATAAATGAATATGACTTAATCCTCACTATGTCACCCCGTCATAAGGAATCCTTAGTCGCACGCGGAGTAACTTCTACAAAGGTTTATACCCTGTGTGAATTCGTGGGAGAACCCGGTGAAGTCAGCGACCCTTACGGCGGTGAAGAGGAGCTGTATAAAAAAACGGCACAGCAGTTAAAAAAATTGATTGAAAAAATAAAGCTATGATTATTATTGACGGTTTAAAGCAAAAATATACAGACAGCATTGCCCGTATAGAAAAACAGAATTTTTCCGAACCCTGGTCAGAGGAGGCCCTGAGATGTGAGCTTACAAACCCCGTTGCAAGGTATTTTGTGGCGGTGGATGAAGGCAGGGTTGCGGGCTATATGGGGGTTCATATAATTATTGATGAAGCCTATATAACCAATATTGCTGTTGATGATGAATATAAAAGACAGGGTATAGGCAGAAATCTGATGCAAACCGCTATTGTGGAATGTAAAGAAAAAGGATGTGCCTTTATTACACTTGAGGTACGAGTATCAAATGAAGCGGCGATAGGTCTGTATACCTCTTTTGGGTTTAAAAATATGGGCATTCGCCGCAATTTTTATACAAACCCTGCAGAGGATGCCATGATAATGACATTGGATTTTCGGGAGTGATATTTTGAGGATTTGCGGTATAATTTGTGAATATAATCCATTTCATACAGGACATGAATATCAGATTATAAAAGCGAGAGAAAATGCTGATGTAATTGTAGCGATAATGAGCGGCAGTTTTACTCAACGGGGTGAGCCTGCCTTTTTTGATAAGTGGACAAGGGCAAAGGCGGCGGTTTCGGGCGGCGTGGATTTGGTTATTGAATTGCCGTTTTTAGGTGCTGTGGCACCGGCAGAGAATTTTGCTTCGGCGGCGGTGAAGCTGATTGGTGCAACGGGGATTATTGATACCCTTGCTTTCGGAAGCGAAAGCGGAGATCTTGATGAGCTGGCGGCGGTTTCAGAAAACCGGGAGGAAATCCGAATCGGATTAAAACAGGGCGAAAGCTATTCAAAGGCGGTGGCAACGGGAGAAAAAGCAGAGCTTTTTACGCCTAACAATATTCTTGCAATGGAATATCTGCGTGCCATTGAAAAATATGCTCCCCACATTAAACCGGTTACCGTAAAACGTATAGGCGATTATCACAGCGAGAATCCGTCGGGCAGTTTTATAAGTGCGACAGCCTGCCGCAAGGCGATGGTAGACGGGAAGCTTGATGAAATCAGAGCATATTTGCCGGACAAAAGCTTTGAATTAGTTAAAACCGAAATGGCGGCAGGAAATTTTTCAAGGTATGAAAGGCTGGATTCGTTGTTTATCGGATTGCTTCGCCGTGACAGGGAATTTTTAAAGAATATTGCCTACGTCAGCGAAGGGATAGAAAACAGATTTTATAAGGCGGCGGATAGGTTTAATTCTGTTGAAGCGGTAGCGGAGGCTGTAAAATCAAAGAGATATACAAGGGCGAGAATTAACAGAATAATAGCAAATGCCTTAGTTGGTGTAACTAAAAACGATATAACCGAATTTTACGCAAAAAAGCCCTTGTACGCAAGGATTTTGGCGGCAAATTCGGCAGGAATTTCACTTCTCGGAGAAATACAACTGCCCATTATTACACGCGCCGGTCAGGCGGCAGAGCTTGGCTGTGAGGCAAAAAGGCAATGGGAGATTGAGTGTATAGCTACGGATTTGCACGCACAAAGCCTTGTAAAAGGCGGCGAAGGCGGCGGGGATTATACTCACTTTTTTGAGAAGCTGTAACGGAGGATAAAAATGTCTTTTACACTTGACGTGAAAAATGAGCTTGTTAATATAAGCACAGATGATATTTGCTGTAAAAATGCGTTATTTGCGGGAATTATAAGCTTTGGCGGCAGTATAAGAAATAACAGCTACAGCTTTATTACGGAAAATATTTCCGTAGCGGAACTTCTGACGGAATTGGCATCAAATTTGTTTGGGCTTAAGACCTTTATACGGGTTAAAGGTAATTCTTATTCGGTGCTGATTGAAAATATAAACAAAGCGTTGGCGGAGCTTGTTATGCACAGAAGCACCGTTGCAGATTTTCATATTCCTGCAAGTATGAAAAAGGATTGTTGTATGCGAGCCTATGCAAGAGGTGCTTTTTTAGGTGGCGGAAGTGTCATTTCTCCTGAAAAACGGTATCATCTGGAATTTGTTACATCTCACTATAATGTAAATTTGGAATTTCAGAAAATTTTTGAACGGTTTGATATACCTTCAAAGGCGTTGGTCAGAAAATCGCGATATGTTACATATTTTAAAGATAATGAGATTATATGTGATGTGCTTGCCATGATAGGGGCAGGTGCGGCGGTTATGGAGATATATAACGCCAATATTGTCAAAAGTATAAATAATAACTATAACAGACGGCTTAACTGTGATGCGGCAAACGTGGAGAAAACCATAAACGCATCGGTGCGTCAGGTGCTTGCTATAGAAAAAATAAAAAATACCATAGGGATTGACAACCTGCCCGAAAGTCTGGCAGAGGTGGCAAGACTCCGTCTGGAAAATAAGGATTGGTCTTTAAGCGAAATTGCGGAGAAATTAAATATAAGTAAATCGGGAGCTAATCACCGGATAAGGAAAATAATCAAAATAGCGGAAGGAGAAGGGTTCAATGAGTAGCTTTGTGCATCTGCATACCCATACGGAATACAGCCTGCTGGACGGAGCCTGCAGAATTGACAAGCTTATTGCCAGAGCTAAAGAGCTGGGTATGGACAGTATTGCCATTACCGACCACGGCAATATGTACGGAACGGTTAAATTTTATAAAGAAGCCGTAAAGCAAGGCATTAAACCGATTTTGGGTTGTGAGGTCTATACCGCACCGAGAAGCCGTTTTGATATGGAAGGCAGGCAGGACAAGGACCCCGGTCATCTGGTGCTTTTAGCGGAAAATGAGACAGGCTGGCATAACCTTATGAAAATAGTTTCTGCCGGCTTTACGGAAGGCTTTTACTATAAACCCCGTGTGGATATGGAGCTTTTAAGGGAGCATAGTGAAGGAATAATAGCTATGTCGGCGTGTCTGGGCGGAGATATTCCTTCGGCAATTTTAGAAGGTGATGACGGGAAGGTCAGAAAATATATTGAAGATTTCATAGATGTCTTTGGGAAAGAAAATTTCTTTTTAGAGCTTCAGGACCACGGTATTCCCGAACAGAAAATGGTGAATACAAGGCTTATTACCTTGTCAAGAGAATACGGGCTTCAGCTTGTAGCCACCAACGATATACATTACATAGAAAAAGAGGACGCCAAAGCACAGGACGTACTGCTGTGTATCCAGACAAACCGCAAGGTAAATGATGAAAACCGAATGAAATTCGGTACGGAGGAATTTTACGTAAAATCCCCCGATGAGATGGTGGGGCTGTTCCCCGAACTGCCGCAGGCTATGGAAAATACGGTTAAAATTGCAAATCGTTGTAACGTAGAGCTGGAGTTTGGCAAATTCCATCTGCCTAAATTCCCGTTACCTGCGGGTATGGACAGCTTTGGGTATTTAAAGGAGCTATGCGAAAAAGGGCTTGCCGAACGCTATGGAGACAGGGGCGACAGTCTGACCGAAAGGCTTGAATATGAGCTAAACACCATCCGCGATATGGGATATGTAGATTACTTTCTCATTGTCTGGGATTTTATAAAATATGCAAAGGATAACGGTATTCCCGTAGGTCCGGGCAGAGGCTCGGCGGCAGGAAGTATAGTATCCTATGTTCTCAGGATAACGGATATTGACCCTGTCAGATATCAACTTATTTTTGAAAGATTTTTAAATCCCGAAAGAATCAGTATGCCTGATATTGATATAGATTTTTGTATTGAACGCCGTGAGGAGGTTATTGAATACGTAAGAAAAAAATACGGTGACGATAAGGTTGCGCAGATTGTAACCTTTGGTACAATGAAGGCAAAACAGGTTATCCGCGACTGCGCCCGTGCTATGGATTTGCCTTATGCTGAGGCGGACAAGCTGGCGAAGCTGATACCCAATGATTTGAAAATGACCATTGAAAAGGCAATGGAACTGGAGCCTGAATTAAAACAGCTTTATGACGGCGATGAGGAAGTTAAAAATATTATAGATGTAGCCCTGAGACTTGAAGGCATGGTACGCCACGCCTCCACCCATGCGGCAGGTGTTGTTATCTGCCAGAATCCTGTTACGGATTATGTGCCGCTGTCAAGAAACGGCGAAGCGATAACGACACAGTTTGATATGGATATTGTTCAGGAAATGGGACTTCTTAAAATGGACTTCTTGGGCCTTCGCAACCTGACGATTATAAAATACGCCTTAGACAGAATTTATGCAGATACGGGCGAGACGATAGATTTGGACACTATAGACTATAACTCTACAGAAGTATACGAGATGATTTCGGCGGGTAATACGGACGGTGTATTCCAGCTGGAATCAAAGGGTATGAGAAGATTTATGACGGAGCTGAAGCCCGAAAGCTTAGAAGACATAATCGCAGGCATAAGTCTCTTCAGACCGGGTCCTATGGACCAGATACCAACCTATGTTAAATTTAAAAATGCTCCCGCGACCGTAACCTACAAGCATCCTCTCCTGCAGCCTATTTTAAATGTTACCTACGGATGTATGGTGTATCAGGAGCAGGTTATGCAGATAGTGCGCGAGCTGGCGGGCTATTCTCTGGGCAGAGCCGATTTGGTACGCCGTGCCATGAGTAAAAAGAAATTTGACGTTATGGAAAAGGAACGTAAAAATTTCGTGTACGGCGGCGATGACGTGGAAGGAGCTGTCAAAAGAGGTGTTGACGAGGTTACAGCAAACAAAATCTTTGACGAAATGATGGATTTTGCCAACTACGCCTTCAACAAATCCCACGCGGCGTGTTATGCTGTGATAGCATACCAGACGGCGTATCTTAAATATTACTACCCTCGTCACTTTATGGCGGCACTCTTATCCAGCGTGCTTTCGGTGCCCGATAAAATGTATCAATACATAGTGGCAACCCGGAAAATGAATATAAAAATTCTGCCGCCCTCAATCAACCGAAGCTTTGACGAATTTACCGCCGATGGTGAGAATATCCGTTTTGGTCTGGGTGGTATCAAAAACGTAGGGCACAACGTGGTGGCAGAGATTGTAGAGGAACGCAAAAACGGCGAGTTTAAATCCTTTATGGATTTTGCCGAACGAATGTATGATAAGGATATAAACAAAAGAACAGTTGAAAGTCTGATACGTGCGGGAGCCTTTGACAATATGGGCAACAACCGCCACCAGCTTGTAGAGGTATTTTCCGCTGTGCTGGAAACCCTTGCCCACGACAGGAAGAACAACCTGGAAGGGCAGATGGATTTGTTCGGCATGCTGACGGAGGAAAAGAAAACTGAAGTGCAATTCCCCGATGTGGCAGAGTTTTCTGCCAAGAAACTGCTTTCGATGGAAAAGGAAATGATAGGTATTTATCTTTCCGGAAACCCTCTTGAGGAATATAAGGATATTATTAATAATATTGACCATACCACTATGGCGGATATTATGGCGGCGATGGAAAATCCCGAAGAAGCAGAGGTTACGGACGGCAGTAAAATTACCTTTATCGGAACGCTGTCGAAAAGGACGGAGAAAATTACCAAAAACGGCAGTAAAATGGCATTTTTGAGTATGGAGGATGGTTTTTCGGGCATTGAGATAGTAGTTTTCTCAAGACTTTACGAGCAAATTCGCACAGTCCTTACGGAAGAAGGGGCATATTGTGTAAAGGGTAAGCTGGATATTAACGAAACAGATGCTAAAATAGTAGCAGAGGATATTGTGCCTCTTGAAAGTATAAATTCCGCTTCGATTCAAAAGGCGACTGCAGAAAAGCTGTTCCTTAAATTTAAGACAGGTAAGGATTTTCTTATGCCGCAGATGCGGGAGATAATATCAAGACATCGCGGAAACACACCGCTTATTCTGTATCTGGAGGAAAGCGGTAAGAAGCTGCAGGCAAATTCTGAAAATTATGTAAACTCATCGGAAGGCTTAATAAATGAATTAAAAGCTTTGTTGGGAGAGGATTGCGTGGTACTTAAATAAGAGCCCCGAAGGGGAATTTCAGATTAAATTTAATGGAGAAAATTGATGGAGCTTTGGATAATATTTATAATACTTTACGGCGTTTTTAAAGGTCTCAGGGAGCCTATCAAGAAAAAGGCACTTGAGAAAAACGGCGTGCTTGAAACCTTATTTTTATATGTGTTTCTCGGTTTTTTGATGTGCATACCTTTTTCAGGAGATGCTCTTTTGATTCAGCCAAAATTTCTGGTGATAATTCTGATTAAATCTTCAGTAATTTTTGCGGCATGGATTGCGGCATTTATATCGGTCAAGAAGCTTCCCGTCAGCCTTTACGGGATTATGGACACATCAAGGGTAATATTTTCAACCCTGCTGGGGATTTTAATTTTGGGTGAGGCTCTAACCGCAAAGGGAACGGTGGGACTTCTGCTCGTTGTGGTAGGCATATATCTGGTTAATACCAAAAAAAGCGGCGAAAGGGCAGAAATCAAGATAAAATATCTCCTTGCTATGTTTATTTCCTGTGCCTTAAACGCTGTATCGGGAACTATAGATAAAATTGTGATGATGACGGGGGAAATAACCTCATCTCAGCTGCAGTTCTGGTTTATGCTCTTGCTGTCGTTAATGTATTATATCTATATTCGCTCAAGAGGAGAGAAGGTTAATTTTAGGACGGGATTAAAAAATCCCTGTATATATTTAATGAGCGGATTGCTTATATTCGGCGACAGATTGCTTTTTATGGCAAATAGCGACCCGGCAAGCAAGGTGACGCTGATGACGGTAATAAAACAAAGCTCGGTTGTGGTTACAATATTATCGGGTATGATAATATATAAAGAGAAAAATATTTTATTTAAGCTTATGTGCGCCGCTATTGTAATAGCAGGTATATTGATGGTGGTTTTATAAGGAGGAGAAGAAAATGAGTGATACATATCAGGCAAAAAACGATAAAAAATTAGAATATTATGAGTGGGATGACGTTTGGTTCGATAATGCGGCAGATGCTACGGTGAAGAAAATATTGGTAATCGGTGACTCGATTTCCCGTGGTTACAGAATGAAAATCAGCGAGCTGGCAGGGGAGAAGTTTTTTGTGGACAGCATAGCAACCTCAAAGGCGGTGGATAATCCAAGCTTTATTCCCCTTATTGATTATGCTATGGCGCAAACACAAAATGTAAAAGCGATTCTTATAAATAACGGGCTCCACGGCTTTGGGCTTACAGAGGATGAATATGCCGATGGGCTGGAGAAAATTATAGATTATATATCAAAAAAATATTCAGGAATAAAGCTTGTGGCAGTTACAACCACGGGCGACAGAAAATATAAAAACCTCAATGAATATGGCGAAAATCATCAGCGTATTATAAAAAGAAACGAAATAGCACTAAAAATAGCAGGGGAATACAATATGACCGTATGCGATCTGTTCTCGGTTACGGAAGAAAAAACGGAGTTATATTTTGAGGACGGCATACATTTTTCGGATGAGGGCTACGACCTTTTGGCAAAGAAATGCTATGAAACCATAATGAGTATTATTTGAGCAAATGAAAATATATGGGGAGTGACTGATTTGGATTTGAACACAATACTTTTGGTTACAGCGGCACTTTTGCCTGCGGTGGTTTTATGTTGTTATATATATTCAAAGGACAGGGTGGAAAAAGAACCTGTACGACTTCTTCTGCTGTTGCTTATGGCAGGCATAGCCATAATAATGCCGACAATTTATGTGGGAAGGTTCATAGGAGGCATTATAGACGGACTTTTTGGCGTTACAGGAAACGGCAAGGTGATGGTATCGCCGTTGGAGTTCCATTTATATACTATCCTCGACAATTTTATCGGCGTGGCACTTGTGGAGGAAGGCTTTAAGCTTTTGGCACTATGGCTGATAACGAAAAAAGAAGAAGAGTTTGATTGCCTTTTTGACGGGCTTATATATGCTATATTTGTTTCTCTGGGCTTTGCCGCCTTTGAAAACGTGATGTATGTTCTTGAATATGGCTGGGCGACAGCTGTCACACGTGCGGTTTTATCCGTACCGGGGCATATGTTCTTTGCTGTTATGATGGGATATTACTACAGTATTGCTCATATTACGGACAGGGCAATCGCTATAGAAAGAAGGCTTAAGGAGGAAGGTTTGATAGAAAAATCCACTTCTGAGCTCAGCTCAAAGAGAACGATGGTCTTAAGTCTTGCCGTTCCTGTGCTTCTTCACGGGGCATACGATTATTGTTGCAGTGTAGACGCGATTTGGGCAATCATAGGGCTGTATGTGCTGGTTATCTTTATGTATGTGCATTGTTTCGGAAAGATTAAAAAAATGTCAAGACTGGATGGCGGCAGAGATGCCTATGCAAAAGCAATTATTATGAAAAAATATCCCGAACTTGAAAAAGAGACAGAGTTAGTCTAATTAATAAAAAATGTATAAGAAATCAACAGACTTCCCTGATTGTCAGACCCAAAAATCTGGCAATCAGGGAAGTCTGTTTTTTGCGACAAAAAAGTGTAGCAGTCGTAAAACTGCTACACTGTAAAAGGTTTGATTAAATGATTTTCACGGCTTAAACAACCGTTATTCCTGCTATTTAAGCGACATCATCACCGGAAGCCGGCGGCTGGGAATCAGCACCCGGGTCATCCGGCAAAGGGTCAGCGGGTGGATTCAAGAGTGCATCCGCCTTAGCAAGGACATCAACATCCTTATATCTAATTACATAAAGGCCCTTATAAGCACCCTGTTCGCCGCGCCATACATATATCATATCACCGGGGCTAACGTCACTGAGCTTCCAGGTAAGAGTGCCGTTTTTCGTGGAAACCTCGGGTTTGTTTGCTGTCATATCGTACATTACGATACGTGTAGAGCCTAAGTTACCGCTGCTGAAGCTTATATAACTGGTATGCTTAGTGTATGAGGGATTTTCGGCTGTTCCTTCATTTACTATGAACGAAACGTTAAGACCACCATCCGAAGCAGAGATATTATTATCATCTACCATGCCGATACGTGTATAATATTTTATATCGGCTTCTTCCTCTTCCAAATCATCAAATGTAGCAAAATCCGTAGAAGAATTAAGATTTTTATCAATTAAAATACCTTTTACGTTATCCAAATCATCATCTATGTTGTAGAGTATCTGGAAGTTTATGGGCTGACCGGTGGGGGAGATTCCGTAGCGGACAACGTCTCCCACTTTCAAAGCTCTTCTCTCGCCTGTAGGCGTGAAATTGCTATCCATAATATAAGCATTTTCTACGCGGGCAGGATCTTCTACGTTAATACTGCCTGACGAGGTATTGGAATAATAGCTGATGGTAGTATGTTCGGTAGTGGGTTCGATTTTGCTTATAATGACATTCTGAGATGAATGAGTAGGCTGTTCGTCTATAGATTGATTATATACAACATACAGTCTGCGGTATCTGTTTTCTCCGTCCACAACCCAGAAGGGGTCAACGTTATAATACGAACCGTCAACAAGACTTGAAAGCTTACCATACTTAAGATAATTAGCGGAGCTGTCGGTTCTGTTGTTGGTTACATATATAAACGTAGAGTTTTTATCAACAGATATTTCAATCTCGTTATCTGTGTCTTCGTTGGCTATAAATCGGCTGGCTGAGCTTATATAGGATTTGAACTTCATAGGCGTACCCGTGAATTTGTGCGCTATATCAAGCTCAATGGTCTCAATTTCTTTTAATACAGAACCCTCCACCACATATCGTATGGGCTGGGCTGTCTCCGCATTCTGTATATATTTAGCGGCCTTGCCGTCGTTAATAATAGCAGCTGTTTCGGAAAGCTTTGCAACGATAGCATCTATGTCTGTGTATTTAACACCGTTTATTTTAACAGCCCTATCAAAGTTAAAGACTGTAGGAGCGACGTTTGTCAGGTTAGAGGAAGTGGCAGCCTTGTGTATATGGAACTGCAAAATCTGATCCACACCGTCTGTATAAGACTTAGCCTGTCCCAGATAACCGTCATTCATAACCGCCTGCGTTTTTGTAACATACAAGATTTTACTCTTTGCACTTAATTTATCGGTATCAAAATAAACAGTATAAGTACTGTCAATTTCAATGGGATCGGTCATATTGGGCAGAACATAATCAAGGAAATAATCACTTGCAAAATATTCGGTATTATTCTGAGCCGTTCCGAGAGTATATATATCGCCGTCAATCTTTAACACCTTCAGCCTGCTTGAAACGGGTCTAAAGGCAGTAACATTCATAAATTTACCACACTTGCTTGTCATTGTCTGTAAAATATTGTTATTTAAACTGGAAATTGTAGTAACCTCTTCGCCGTTCTTTGATACATAAATCTCCTTAGAAGAATCAATAAGGTCAATGGTTACGGCATTACCGGAGGCATCCTTACGGTATTTATCGGTAGCTATACCGGTGGAAGCATTAGGTGCCGAACTGATATAATAGGTATCAACAGAGGTCATTCTGATGAGAGTTGTTGCACCCTGGTATTCAATGATTTCAACCTGACCGTTTTGAGGGATGAAGTCATTAAAGGTTATTACGGGGTCGGTTGAAGGAGCCTGCGCAGCCTTTATGGCATCCACATCAACAAGATGACCGTTATATATGATGTTCAGACTTTCGGGATCGCTTGGAGCAACGTATTGCACATAAGCCCTGTTTTCGCTGTTTCTTATTTCTTCGTTGAAGAACACTGTGTTGGAAGAAGGGTTAAGAGCGGTTTCTGAAAAATCAATATCAAGGCTTGTATATACCAGATTTTTGGATTCGTGCCTTTTAATGGAGGTTATGTAATATACATCATCCATATTGTCGTAATAAACATCAACCTTTACGTGATGACCCAGCATACCGCTGTGGTTTTCGCTATAGCCGCGGGAATCTACCCTGATATAATTTGAGCCATCTCCTCTGAAAGCGCTGTCACATTTTATTATAATCTGACCGTTTCTGAGGTTTTCACCGTTTTCACCGTCATAGGTTAATATATTATCGTCAATACTTTGTATAATAGAGTCGTTGCCAACGGTTTCTTTAACAGCTACAACCATACCGTAAGCAACAAGACTGCCGGACACACCGTCCTTCTTCCCGGGGACAAGTTTGCTGTTGCTATTGCTGCCACCACTGCTGCCGCCACCGCTGCTACCGCCACTGCTGCCGGCTACAATGGGCTGGAGACGACCTACACCTTTACCATTGTACATTACCTGTGCTACCATAGCACGGTTAATATACTCGCCTGTGCTGCAGGATACAAGATTGGTGAGAGAAAGGGTGGTACCTACATAAAGATAAGCATCGGGATAAAGCTTAGTACCCGGATTAGTCTCAACCCTCTTTTGAGCAACGCCTTCTCTGCCGAGATAGCATACCATCATTTTGATAGCTTCCTCGTATTTAACGGGATTGTCGGGTTTAAAAGTACCGTCATCATAGCCGTTTATTATTTTCTGGCTTACAGCGGCATGTATGTATTTCGCTGCCCAATGAGCTTCCTCGCCGTCAGCGGCATCTACATCGGGAAAGCCTGTAGTGGTTGAGTTATATATTTCGGTCCAGCCGGCAAGCTCAACCAGCATCTTAACGAACTCGGCACGAGTAACCTCGTTTTCGGGTTTGAAGGAGCCGTCTTCATAGCCGTTTATTACTCCTGATTTTGTTAATTCGAGAATAGCCGCACCGTTTATGCTTTCATTGGGAACGTCATCGAACCCCCATTTAGGCTCGGCATTTTCCCCGGTGACTGCGGCATCTGCCGATGTCGTTGCGGCAGTTTCTGTGGTTTCAGCCTGTATAGTTATGACACTGCCGAAAACCATTGAAAACGCCAGCAACATAGCCAATAATTTCTTTTTCATAAATTTTACCTCCGATATCTAATTTTTATGAGTTTTGATTTAAATGCAATATAACAATCTAAGTATACCATATTGCAGGGGCTTTGTAAAGGGGTTTTTAGTTAATTACCAAAATTTTGTTACTTTTTTCTTCCCAGCGGATGTGTACTCCCAGTAGCTGTCTTATGCTATTGACCGATAAATACATAGTATCATCAGAAATTACGGCGGAAGAAGAAAGATTTACGGTAGTGCCGTTAAGCAGTGCTGCGGAGCTCCCCGATTTTACGGTAATCGTATCTGCACCGCCTGACAGGGTCGCTACGCCGTCCTCGTAGGCTATGGCAAGCCCTAAAACATCTGCCATGAGCCGCAAGGGAAGATAAATGCGGTTGTTAAGGGAAATGGGTGGCTTTGCGGTAGTGTTAATGCTGTTTATTGAGTAAGTATCCGAACCGAGACTGCAAACTACCATCTGAGCCGCAGGACAGGAATCAATCAAATCAATTCTGTTGCCGCTTACGGGGTCGAAGGCGGCAGATTTTTCTTTGAAATCGTAAACCGTGATTTTCCTGCCTTCTCCGCTGTCTGTATAACAAAGGTCATAAGGGACTTCGCTTTTTATAATCTGTTTCATATCGCTGATGGGTTTGATGCCTTCTAAAGGAATAAAGCTGATAGTGGACATATCCGAATAAAAGCTTGTCACATCATTGGCGTAGGAGTTAAACTCCATCACCGCCCCTTCGCCTATGACCCTTATACCGTTTGCATATCGGGCGAAGGTATAACGGGTCGTGTATTCGTTTATATAGGTGGAGGAGTAAAGCCTGAGTTCATCCGAATTTTTAACGGCACGGGTAATAAATTCCGTAACTCTCCGAGGAAGAGCCTCCTTTTTAAAACCTGAAGGTCTGCGATAGGTGTATTCGGCGTTAGGCAAGGCGGAAAACCGCATTATTTCTCCTGTGGAAGAATTGACATAAGCTCTGGCAAAAAGATATTCCTTACCTGTTTTGTTTTGAGCTGTTATATCAAAATCATTTTTATGATAGAGAGAGGAAAATTCTGATATTTTGTTTTTAAATTCAACAGGAGCAATATCTACCTGCACCGCAGGTACGGTCTGCCCGTTTACGGTTTCGATAAGCCCTTCCGTAGCCTCAAAGGCATATCCCACCCGCAGGGCATAGAAAATATTTTTCAACTTTTGAACGGCAAAGGCACTATCTGCAGGCTTTGATGCCGTAAACACACCAATATCGGCATTGATACTGTTATCCCTGGAAAAATGAGGGTCGTAATACTCGTCATTATAGTAATAATTGTAATCGTACATCAAAATCGGAACTATCTCCCCGTTTTCTGCGCTGACTGCAATAGGGGAGCTGTTATTCAACAGATATATAGGTCGCACGGTTTTCGTTCTTGTAGCACTGTCGTAGTTGGTGGAATATACAAGCTCGGGAGGAGAATTCTCAAAATAGACATCAAAGGCGGCAGATTCGGAAATTCTGCGTTCAGGTATTTTATATTCAGCCTTGTATTTGCCGAATCCTTTGAAATAATAGACCTCGCCCTTTGATTTATCCACTACCACCGTAGCATCGTGACCCATAACCCGAATGCCGTTATAGTATTCGGAAAAATTGTATGTATAGCCCTTTGATGAGACGAGCTTCAGCCTGTGACCGCCCAAAGCGGTTTTCAAAAAAGCTTCGGCTATGGCAAGCCCCTCTTCGTGGCTTACAGTCACCGTCGGTGCGGTGATAGCTTCGGTTAAAGCTGCGTGGTTAAAATAAATAACATCAGCCTCATCTGTTATACCTATCACAATTTTATAATCATCCCAGAACCAGCCTATCATCCAGGCACTGAATTCGTCGGTTATGGGGATTTTTTCGTACAGCCTGCGACTGCCTGCTTCATCAAATCCGAATCTTGCAATGCAAACCTGCGCCAGATTGTCGGGAAGCAGAGGATAAGCCTCCTTTGCACAGGCGCCGAAGGGCACGAAAAGTAAAATCAAAAATATAATAAGCTTTTTCATGATATAATCACCCGTATAAAGTATAACACATTTATGTGTCAAATAAGTAACCATAACTTTACTTTTATATTACATTTTAAAATTATTAAATTATGTATTGCAAAATATCAAAAAATAGTGTATACTTAAATATGGGAGAATTTTTGTGACCGCAGGGCGGTCGGGAAGGATAAAAGATACATGAACAAATATAATATTAATAAATTTCCTCTTATTGCACTTCGTGGGCTTGTTGTTTTTCCTTTTACGGTGGTAAGCTTCGAGGTGGGAAGAGAGGCAACGAAAAACGCACTTGAATACGCAAAAGAGCATAGGAACTTAGTTTTTCTTGTAAGCCAGAAGGACGAGAAGGTTGAAGACGTTACCTCTGACGATATATATAATATGGGCACGATTGCCAAAATCAGGCAGATTACAAATGCAGGCACCGCAACTATGAAGGTGGTTGTAGAAGGTATAAGCCGTGCTGAAATTATTGATTTTTCAAAGACAGAGCCTTTTATAATGGCAAAGGTGAAGGAGTTTTCCGAAGCGGATGCAGAGGAGGATCGCGAGTTTGATGCACTCAGCATGCGCTGTGAGGAGCTGTTCGCGAAATATGCATCGGCAGTTGAAAATGTACCGCCTGATATTATGGTGGGGCTTGCAAGCCTCAATGACCTGGGTCAGCTTGCGGATATTATAGCTTCAAATATCAGCGCACCTATAGCAGAAAAGCAAGAGATTTTAGAGTGCGTTAATCTTAAGGAAAGACTGATGAAGCTGGCGGAATGCCTTACAAAAGAAATTGAATTTATTGAACTGGAAAAAAGCATTGAAGAGAAGGTCCACATAACGCTTGATGAACGTCAAAGGGAGTATTTCCTCAGAGAACAGCTCCGTATTATCCGTGAGGAATTGGGCGAAAAAGGCTATGAAGACTATGATGAAATAAGCGAGCTTGAGGAGAAGCTTAAAAAGCTTACTCTGCCTGATTATGTGAGAGAAAGGCTGAGTAAAGAAATTGACAGAATGAGACATACGCCTCACGGTATGGGAGAAAATGTAATTACCCGTAACTATGTTGAATACCTTATGGAATTGCCCTGGTGTGCAAAAAGCAAGGAAAACACCAATTTAAAAAAGGCTGAAAAAATCCTGGATAATGACCATTACGGGCTTGAAAAGGTGAAAACCCGTATCACAGAATGTCTGGCGGTTATGAAGCTGACCGATAACGTGCAAAATTCCATTTTATGTCTGGTGGGTCCGCCGGGCGTCGGAAAAACATCTGTAGCAAAATCCGTTGCCAGGAGTATGGACAGGAAATATGTGAGAATTTCCCTTGGCGGAGTGCGTGACGAGGCGGATATACGCGGTCACAGAAAGACTTATATCGGTGCTATGGCAGGAAGAATTATGGCGGCAATTCATGAAGCAGGGACCAACAATCCCGTAATTCTGCTTGACGAGATAGATAAGATGTGTTCAGATATGAGAGGCGACCCTGCGGCGGCACTTTTAGAGGTGCTGGACAGCGAGCAGAATAAGGCATTCAAGGACCACTATGTGGAGCTTCCCTTTGACTTGTCTGATGTTATGTTTATATGTACGGCAAATACTTTGGATATGGTGGACAGACCTCTCCTCGACCGACTTGAGGTTATAGAGCTTGCAGGCTATACGGAAGAAGAAAAAAAGGCAATTGCAAAGAAATATCTTTTGCCGAAACAGCTTGAAAGACACGGTCTTACAAAGGAACATCTTAAAATCACAGACGGTGCTTTGACGGAAATAATTGAATACTATACCCGTGAAATGGGCGTAAGAAAGCTGGAACGCCATATTGCGGCAATCTGCAGGAAGGCGGCAACCTCACAGATTAAAGAAAAGAAGAAATCTATGAGCGTGGCGAGCAAGGAGCTGGAAAGCTTATTGGGTCCGAAAATCTACAGTTATGACAAAACAGGCGAGAAAAATATTGTAGGGGTGGCAACGGGACTTGCCTGGACGCAGGTGGGCGGAGACACTCTCTCTGTTGAGGTTAATGTTATGGATGGTAGCGGAAAGGTTGAGCTTACGGGTCAGCTTGGCGACGTTATGAAGGAGTCTGCTCAGGCGGCTATAAGCTATATCCGCGCCAATGCAGAAGCACTTGGAGTTAAAAAGGATTTCTATAAAACCAAAGACATACATCTCCACGTTCCCGAAGGGGCGACACCTAAAGACGGTCCTTCGGCAGGAATTACCATAGCTACGGCTATAGTATCGGCACTTACGGATAATCCTGTTCGTTGCGATGTTGCTATGACGGGCGAAATCACCATAAGAGGCAGAGTTCTGCCTATAGGAGGTCTGAAAGAAAAAAGCCTTGCCGCCTGCAGAAGCGGCGTGAATACGATTATAATTCCGCAGGGGAACAAAAAAGATTTACCGGAACTGCCGCAAAAGGTAAGAGACAGCATCAGCTTTGTATGTGCGGAAGAAATAGGTACGGTGCTTAAAACGGCACTGCAGAATTCCGTGAAGGAACGAAAACCCGTTGAACACCCTATTGCAATGCATCAGAAAGAGATGGGTGTACGTTGTAAAAGTGACATATAAAAGCATAGCCCTCCTGTAGAAGAGGGCTATGCTTTTTGCGCATTTGAGGTTTTTATATATTATGCAATAATTATTGTTAAGTTTTTGTTATATTTTATGGAAAAAACCATTGACTTATTTACTTTTAAGTTGTATAATATAAGCATGGGATTTATACGTTTATATTTTGTATACAATTTGTAAATCCGGCGAAATTAAGATAAATTTATTTAGGAGGTAGATACCAATGGCAAAGTCAGTTAAATTAACTGTTGACGGTAATACAGCTGCCGCTCACGTTGCTTATGCGTTCAGCGATGCTGCTGCTATATACCCTATTACACCATCATCCACAATGGCTGAAGTTTGTGATGAATGGGCTGCCTATGGAAGAAAGAACATTTTTGGTCAGACAATGAAGATTGCGGAAATGCAGTCTGAAGCAGGTGCGGCAGGTGCTGTTCACGGCTCTCTTGCGGCAGGTGCTCTTACAACTACATTTACGGCATCACAGGGTTTGCTCCTTATGATACCTAATATGTACAAAATTGCAGGCGAGCTTATGCCGTCTGTATTCCACGTAAGTGCAAGATGTCTTGCATCACATTCACTTTCAATTTTTGGTGACCATTCTGACGTAATGGCTTGCCGTCAGACAGGTTTTGCAATGCTTGCATCCGCATCTGTTCAGGAGGTTATGGACCTTGCAACAGTTGCTCACCTTGCAACACTTCGCGCAAAGGTTCCGTTCCTTCATTTCTTTGACGGTTTCAGAACTTCTCACGAAATCCAGAAGATTGATGCAATTCCTTATGATGTGCTTGCAGAAATGATTGATATGAAGGACGTTGAGGATTTCAGAAAAAGAGCTATGAATCCCGAACATCCTAATCAGAGAGGTACAGCGCAGAACCCCGATACCTTCTTCCAGAACAGGGAAGCTTGTAATAAATATTACGATGCTGTTCCTGCTATAGTTGAAGAAATGATGAAAAAGGTTGAAGCGGTTACAGGCAGGGCTTATAAGCTTTTCGATTACGTTGGTGCACCCGATGCTGAAAACGTAATAATTGCTATGGGTTCAGGTGTTGATGCTATTGAAGAAACTGTGGATTACCTTACAGCTAAAGGCGAAAAGGTAGGTCTTGTTAAGGTAAGACTTTACAGACCCTTCTCAGCCGAGCATTTCGTAAGCGTATTACCGAAGACCGTTAAGAAAATTGCTGTTCTCGACAGAACAAAAGAACCCGGTGCTTTCGGTGAGCCTTTATATGAGGATGTAGCAACAGTACTTAAGGATAAGGGCTTAGGTAATGTTGTCGTAGTAGGCGGCAGGTACGGTCTTGCTTCCAAGGAATTTACTCCTTCTATGATTAACGCTGTTTATGAGAATCTGAAAGAAGCTTGTCCCAAGAACCACTTTACAGTAGGTATCAAGGATGACGTAACAGGTTTATCTCTTGAGATTAAAGAAGAAATCGACACAACACCCGCAGGCGTTACACGTTGTAAATTCTTTGGTCTCGGCTCTGACGGTACAGTTGGTGCGAACAAAAACTCTATTAAAATTATCGGTGACCACACAGATATGTTTGCTCAGGGTTATTTTGCTTATGACTCTAAGAAATCGGGCGGTCTTACTGTTTCTCACTTAAGATTCGGCAAAACTCCGATAAAAGCTCCTTATCAGCTTACAGTTGCAGACTTTATCGCTTGTCACAACGCATCTTATGTAACAAAATATGACCTCCTTGAAGGTATTAAAGAGGGCGGCGTATTCCTTCTCAACTCTGCGTGGAACACAATTGAAGAGCTTGAAGTTAACCTTCCTGCTTCAATGAAACGTGCAATCGCTCAGAAGAAGGTTAAATTCTACAATATTGATGCTATAAAGATGGGCTATGAAATCGGTCTCGGTTCCAGAATCAATATGATAATGATGTCTGCTTTCTTCAAGCTTGCTGATATTATTCCTATTGAAGAAGCTACAGATTATATGAAACAGGCGATAGTTAAATCCTACGGCAAAAAAGGTGAAAAGATTGTTAATATGAACAACGCTGCTGTTGATGCAGGTCTTAATGCTGTGGTTGAAATTAAATATCCCGAAAGCTGGAAGGATGCTACAACAGGTGCAGAACCTGTAGTAGTTCCCGCTACAGAGTACTTTAAGGATGTAGTAAATCCCATACTTGTACAGGCAGGAGACAAGCTCCCCGTAAGTGCATTCGTTGCTGACGGCACTGTTCCTGCAGGCACAACAAAATATGAAAAACGCGGCGTGGCTGTTAAAGTTCCTAACTGGATTATTGATAACTGTATCCAGTGTAACCAGTGTTCTTTCGTATGTCCTCACGCTTGTATCAGACCTTATCTTGTAAAAGAAGGTACGGATAAACCTGCTGAGTTTGCTGCAAAGAAAGCTATCGGTAAGGCTTATGAGGGTTATGAATACAGAATGCAGCTCAGTCCTCTTGACTGTACAGGTTGCGGCAACTGTGCCGACATCTGTCCTGCTCCTAAGGGCAAAGCTCTCGTTATGGAACCCCTCGCTGATGTTGCTAAAACAGAAGAAGCTAACTGGGAATACGCGCAGAAATTACCTGTACCTGATGTTGAAATTAACAAGGCTACAGTTAAAGACAGCCAGTTCGTTCAGCCTCTGTTTGAGTTCTCAGGTGCCTGCGCGGGTTGTGGTGAAACACCTTATGTTAAACTTGTTACACAGCTTTTCGGCGAAAGAATGATGATAGCTAATGCTACAGGTTGTTCTTCAATCTACGGCGGTAGCTCACCCACAAACCCCTATACAGTTAACCATAAGGGTTATGGTCCTGCATGGGCTAACTCACTCTTTGAAGATAACGCAGAGTTCGGCTTTGGCTTCAATCTTGCTATGACTCAGAGACGTGCTAAGGTTGAGCTTCTCATGGAAAAGTTCCTTGAGGCTCCCTGCTGTGACGAAATGGCTGATGCTTGCAAAGCATGGATTGAAGGTAAAGATAACGCTGAGGCTTCTCAGGCTGCAGGCGATAAGCTGAAGGCTTTACTTCCCACAGCTATTGAAAAGACAAACGGCGAAACAAAACAGCTTCTTGAAGAAATATATGAAAATGCAGACATTTTCACAAAGAAATCCATCTGGATTTTCGGTGGTGACGGTTGGGCTTACGATATTGGTTACGGCGGTGTTGACCACGTTCTTGCAAGCGGCGAGGATGTAAACATTCTTGTAATGGATACCGAGGTATATTCAAATACAGGCGGTCAGTCTTCTAAAGCTACTCCTACAGGTGCTATTGCTAAATTCGCAGCAGCAGGTAAGAGAGTTAAGAAAAAAGACCTGGGTCTTATTGCTATGTCTTACGGCTATATTTACGTTGCAAGCGTATGTATGGGCGCAGATAAGAATCAGTTACTCAAAGCTATGAGAGAAGCTGAAGCTTATAACGGTCCTTCTTTGATTATTGCGTATGCTCCCTGTATCAATCACGGTATAGCTAAGGGTATGGGCAAATCTCAGGAAGAAGGAAAACTTGCTGTTGAATCCGGCTACTGGCCGCTTTACAGATTCAACCCTGACCTTGCGGCAGAAGGCAAGAATCCGTTTACATTAGATTCCAAAGAACCTACAGGTGATGTTAAGGAATTTATGAAAGGTGAAAACCGTTACGCATCATTGCTTAAACAGTTCCCTGATATTGCTGATGGGCTTCTTAATAAAGCGGCTGATGAAACAAAGGCAAGACTTGCCGGATACAAAAAAATGGCTGAATAATCATAAAAAAAAGGACCTCCCGATTGCTTTTGCATCGGGAGGTTTTTTGATATATAAAACTGCCGAATGTTCTTCGGAACACTCGGCATACAGGTGATTTTTTATTCCTCAAAATTATCCGGTATGGTTGGCAACGAACTTGACTCAAGCGCTGCGTTGCGGTATTCAATAGGCGACATACCATAGGATTTTTTAAACAGCACAGAGAAATAGCTGTTGCTGGCAAAACCGCATTTGCTGAAAATATCTTTTATCGGAAGATTGGAATTTGCCACGAGCTTTGCACTTTCCTCCAATCGCTTGTATAAAATCATTGATGCCAGGGATTTGCCTGTGGAATGCTTAAAGATTCTTCGTAAATATGCCGGCGAAAAACCGAGAACGCCGGCAATGCTGTCGGCACACAAGCTTGCATCGCTGTAATTTTTTTCTATCATTTTACAAATCTTCTCTATCGTTGACTGATATTTGTTTTGGACACCTGCTGTCTTTGTATCCTTCAGTTTATTGAATATATCACTGAATATAGTATATATGTTGTCAATAGTTTCGATTTTTGAAAGCTTAAGCAATTCTGCGTGTGTCTGAAAATCAACCTGCCCTAAAATTCGGGCTTGATGATTTAAGATTTCAAATATGGAGGTCATCAAATAAGCACAGTGAGATATAATTGCATCGGGGGTTGAATGTTTAATCATATCTATAAAAGCCTCAAAGGAAGCATTCAGGTTATCAAAATTATCATTGGTTATATCGTCATTTATTTTTGCAATGACAGGAGACAAGTCATCCAAAGTCAGATGTCTGCTGTTTTTAAAGGCTGTTGGAGTGAGACTGATATTGTTACCGTAAAGCAGACGGTACTGAAGAAGCTTGCGCATATCAATATAGGCTTCGTCAAGCTGTTCAAAGGCTGTTGGTTCAGATATAGCAGCACTTATGGAAAGCTCTAAATTTTCTTCTACAAGGCTGCGGCATAGGTCAATATGATTTATAAGCCCTTCGGCAGGCGTTTCGGAGGCTATAAGGATAATCAAATCGGTCTCGCCGTGAAAAGCCGTAAGACAAGGATATTCGCCGCTTATAATTTCTTCGCATATATTTAAAATACCATAGTTATACGCCTGACGTTCGGATATGGTGAAATTATCGCAAAAATCACTGTAAGAATCTACCGCCATGAGAACGAGATTTATCTTATCGGTTTTACCTAATTTTTCTGTCAGATAAGCCTCCACCTTTTTAATCTTATCATCATTCATCAGGGGAGAACTTAAAAATTCATACAAATACTGTTGCATTTGCATATTTTTACTGTGGGCTTCATATCTGGTGTTGCGTATTGTCATCTCGCGAATGGGATGGTATAGCCTGCGCATAGCGAAATAAAGCGCCACCAGACCGGCTAAAATTATAACAGAATATACAAGAGTAAACCATACTTGCTTCTGCATAATATTGTTTTTTATTATGGAATCGTAATCGGTCAAAGATACAAAGGAAAGCTTAAAATCCTCTGAACGCACACAAGAAAGAGCGTATTTTTCACCGCCGTAGGAAGAGGTTGCATAAAAAGCGAGGCTGTTGCAGGAAATATCCGAACGGAATTTTTCGTCCTCTGAAATGTCGTTAATTGTGGAAAAAACAGGGTTGTTGGCAGCATCCTCAACATACAGCCTGCAATTGGAATCTCTTGTATACTGCGCAAAGGTGCTCTGAATTTTTGAGAAATCCAAATCTACAATAATATAGTTATCCAAAAAAGGATCAACATTGAAACAAATTGTAAGCAACAAAGGGGGATTGTAGAAAGACAATGGTTTTATATCCGGATTTTTGCGCAGCGCCACTTTGTTGTGCTCGAGGTTAATCAGGGTGCCGATATCAAATGAATCGCCCCAATATTCCGAAGGGCTGAGATGTGTCATGGTTGAGAGACGAAAAAGGGATCCGGTTTGGCTGTTATAAAAGGCAGTATCATATAAATAAGGTACATTTAACTTGTATTTTGAATATTTTTGTAAAAATATATCTTTGATGTTTTTTTCAGTACCACCGTAAAAAATCTCAGATATAAGGTCGCTGCTGACAGAAAGCTGAAAAGCATAGTTGTAAGCGGCAGTAAGCACCTGGTCGGTTTGAGTCACAAGCTGCTTTAAAGAACTTGTTGAATACATCTGATAGGTCTCGATGTTTTCCTGCTCTATATTATAGGAAGTATATGATAACTGAAAAAAATTTACAACAAGGGTAATTGCAAAAATAGCAGCCATAAGAGAAAAATATATTTTATTCTCTCTTAGAGAAATTGTAAATTTATGTAAAATCTTATTCATTATATCTCTATCCTTCTGTTTTAAACTTTGCACTTTCACGAGCAATATTTATTATACCACGCTGACGAAGAAATGTCAATAAAAAACTTGAAAAAAGGCGAATTTCTTGCAAAAAGTATCAAAATTTAAATTAATGTACCATTTTTAAAATTGACTATTGAGAGAAAATGTGATATAATTACAACATGTTAGTACGTGCATTTGTGCTAAACGAATTTTTTAATTTTTGCGGAGGTGATGCAATATGAAAACAGCAGCCGAGACAGCGCTGAAAAAGAAAAGCGGTATGAATGCCTACAAGCGACAAATCACATGGCAGCTCAGCTTGATAGCACTACCAATGGTTATATATATTTTCATATTTAACTATTGTCCCTTGCCGGGTATTCTGATCGCTTTTCAGGATTACAGCTATGAAGGCGGAATTTTCGGAAGCAGATGGGTGGGTATCGATAACTTTGTGTATTTATTTAAGTCTAACGACTTATTTAGAATTGTACGAAACACGATAGTTCACAACATTATAGGTATAGCAGTAGGAATGTGTTGTTCGTTACTTGTTGCACTTATGATGGACAGAGTAGTAAAAAGATGGCAGGTAAAAACCTTCCAGACCCTTATGTTTCTGCCTTACTTCATATCTTGGGTTATTGTTTCATATATGGCAAGTACGGTTTTATCCTACGATAAAGGTGTACTCAACAAAATGATTCAGGCGATGGGTGGAGAACCGATATCGTGGTATATGACCCCTAACGCATGGTGGTTTATTATTCCTATAGTAAGTGTGTGGAAGGGTGTCGGCAGTAGTGCGGTGGTTAACTATGGTTATATTATCGGTGTTGACAGGTCCATATACGAGGCGGCGTACATAGATGGCTGTACGGAATGGAAGAGAATGATTTACATAACAATACCTATGATAAAGCCCGCGATTATAGTAAGCCTTATTATGAGTATCGGCGGTATCATCCGTGGCGACTTCGGTCTGTTCTATTATCTGACCAATAACCAGGGTATGCTTTATCCCGTAACGGATATCATTGATACATACGTATTCCGTGCTATTATGAAAACAGGTGATATATCAGGGCCTGCGGCGGTAGGTTTGTTCCAATCTATAGTAGGCTGTGTAATGGTGCTTGGCGCAAACCAGATAGTAAAATGGCTTGACCCCGAAAGCCGAATGTTCTGAGAAAGGAAGGCAGTATAATGAAACCAAAAAATAATCCCATAGTACTTATAGCGATGACGATAATATCAATAGCGTGCCTTGTTCCTTTTCTTATGGCACTTGCGGCATCCTTTACGGGAGAAGCGGCTCTTAAAACTCACGGCTACGGACTTTGGCCTTCGGAATTTTCTATGGAAGCCTATAAGATGGTATTCCGTCAGCCGGAAAAAATCTTTAAAGCCTACGGCACGACAATATGTACCACAACCTTGGGTACGGTGCTTTCCATTATGCTTCAAAGCGGATACGGATATGTACTGTCAAGACAGGATTATGTATGGAAAAACAAGCTGGGCGGCTATTTGTACTTTACAATGCTGTTTGGTGGCGGTATGATACCGTTGTATATACTTATCACTCAATATCTCCATTTGAAGGATAACTTCTGGGTACTTGTAATACCTCTGCTTGGTAATGGCGGCAACATATATATGTTCAGAAACTTCTTTGCACAGCTGCCTTATTCGGTAATAGAATCAGCAAAGATAGACGGAGCAAATGAGTTTACCATATTCGGAAGACTGGTACTTCCCATGACAAAGACGGGTATAGCGACAATCGCGATTTTCGTAGTGCTCGGCTTCTGGAATGAATGGTTCTACAGTATGATGTATATGACTTCGGAAAAAGTAGTAACATTGCAGTACCTGCTGACAAAGCTTATAAATAACGTAACCTTCTTCCAGGTAAAAGAAGGAATGTCGGGTGGTATGCTTTCAAGAAGCGATGTGCCGGCTGAAACCCTCAGAATGGCAACAGTTATGGTAGTAGTGGGACCTATGATGTGCGTATTCCCCTTCTTCCAAAAGTATTTCGTAAGAGGTCTTACGGGTGGAGCGGTTAAAGGCTGATTTGCAGCTTGAGGTTTATAATTAAAATTTACATCTAAAAATTTAAAGGAGGAAAAGAAAATGAAAACAAAAAGAATTTTAGCGGCGATTACGGCAGCGGTGCTGGCTGTATCTATGACAGGCTGCAACAAGACAACGGATGTTGAAACAGGAAACAAGGGTGTAGTGCGTTGGTATATGCCTATATCAGAGTTGGCTGAAACAGCAGAGGCGCATAAGAGGGCACAGGATTACATTGAAGAGAAAATAGGTGTAAAATCAGAGCTTATGGCAGTAAATATGGGTGACTATGAAAGTAAGCTTCAGATGATTAATGCCAGCCGTGAGGAATATGACCTTTCCTTTGTATCAAGCTGGATGAACTTCTACACAAATAATATAAGACGTGGTTCACTTCTTGATATTACAGAGCTGTTACCAAAATATGCTCCCAATACATATAAGAACGTACCTGAAGGCTTCTGGGAAGCTGCTAAATTTGACGGTAAAATTTATGCAGCAATCAACCAGCAGATAACAGCAAGAGGCCCCTGCTTCTGGGGTGCTGAAAGAAATGTAGACCTTCTTGACCTTAACTATGAGAACGAAACAGACCTTATTGATATTGCAGAAGACTACCTCAAAAAGGTACATGAAAAAACAGATGACCCTGTAGCGATGGCAGTATGGGGTAGCGGTAAAATCACTTACGGTATAGATGAATTTTTAGGCGAAGGTCTTCCTGCAGTTGTTGACTGGAGAAAGCCTGATGATATTAAAGTATTCAACCAGTATGAAACAGAAGATTTCAAGAGATATATTAAAAAGGCAAGAGAATGGTACCTCGCAGGTTATACACCTCAAACAGCTGAATACAGCTTTGACGTAAATAACTTTATTGAAACAGCGGGCCCCGATGAAGTAATGCCTATGGGCGGTGTGCATCCTACATACAAACCCGGCCTTGAAGGCGAACACCTTATTTCACAAAACTATCCTATGGCTGTTCTTAAGAAATTCCCTGCTCTTGTAAATACATATTCTGTAACATCTACAATGACAGGTGTATCTGCAACCTCCGATGCTCCCGAAAACGCTCTTAAGGTTCTTGAAATTATGAATAACGACCCTGAGCTTTTCAACCTTATTTGTTACGGTCTTGAAGGTGTTAACTATACAAAGGTTGGCGAAAACAGAATTGAGCCTAACCCCAATGCAACTTATTCTATTAACAACTGGGCAATAGCAAGCGTTTATAACAACTGGTTGCTTCCCGGTCAGGAGGATGGCGTTTGGGAAGAAACTGACAGACTTAACAGAGAAGGTAATCTGTCACCGCTCCTCGGCTTCGTTGTAGATATGGAACCCATCAAGGTTGAATTCCAGAACTGTAACTCTGTTGTAACCGAATACCTCGGCAGATTGGCAAGCGGTTTTGTTGACCCTGAAACAGGTTATGCAGAATTTATGGAAAAACTGGATAATGCGGGTGTTGATAAGCTTATATCAGAATGTCAGAGACAGATTGATGAATGGTTAGCAAACAAAAAGTAATATTATTTATAAGGTAAAAATTTAAAGGTAGTGGTTTGGGCAGAGCTCTGCCCAAACCACACAAATCTGTTGTTTTTGGAGGAAAGATTATGTTAAAGTACGCTATTATCGGTGTCGGCGGACTCGGTCAGGTACACCTGGCAAATTATGATGCCATTAAAAACAAAAAAGATGTTGAACTCGTAGCTCTTTGTGATGTTACACCCTCACAGTTTGAAGCAAAGGTAGATACGAACTTAGGTTCAGCGGCAGGTACAGATTTTTCAAAGTTTAATCTGTACACAGATGTGGATGATTTGCTTGCAAATGAAAAGCTTGATTTTGTAATAACAGCTATTCCTACATATTTACACGATACTATTGCTGAAAAAGTAATGGATAAAGGTATCCACGTATTTTCAGAAAAGCCTATGGCATTAAATATTGAAAGATGTCAGTCGATGATAGACTCAGCAAAGAAAAACAACGTAAAACTTCAGATTGGTCAGTGTTGCCGTTTTAATAAACAGAGACAGAAGCTTAAAGATATTATCGACAGCGGTAAATACGGCAAGGTTATAAGAGGCGAATTTTCAAGATTTTCAGGAACGCCTGTATGGTCCTGGGAAAACTGGTATTTGGATTTTGACAGAAGCGGTGGCGCGGTGCTTGACTTACACGTACACGATGTAGACACTATTAACTGGTTCTTTGGTAAACCCAAAGCTATCAGTGCAACGGCGAGCCATGTGAAATATAAATTTGAATCTATATGTTCTAACTATGTATATGACGGATTTTATATTACAACAAGCACAGACTGGGCAATGTGCGGTAAAGCCCCATTTACAAAGAATATGCTCGTAAACTTTGAAAAGGCAGTAGTAGTAATGCAGCCTGATGAGTCCCTTATTATATATGAAGAAAATGATACAATTACAGTTCCGCGTGAACCCGACAACAATATGTATGTTGATGAGGTGGTAGAATTTATAGATTGTATTGAAAACAACCGCGACAGCGATATTATCTCACCTGAAAGCACAATGCTTTCAATACAGCTTTCATTGTGGGAGCAAGAATCTGCAACAAAAGGAGA
>JAZSKI010000074.1:0-2527 GCA_045534775.1 Clostridia bacterium
AGCATATAAATATGCTAAAAACTTCATTTTCAGTATATCATAATATTCTGAATTTGTCAAGTATCGGAGGTGGATTTTAATGAATAAACCACTAACCGATACTCAAAAGGACATCATAAGAGCATATTTTGCAAGTGATATGAGCGGTACAAGAGCGGCAAAGAAGGTTTTTTTATCCTCTATGACTGTATATTATCATTTCAAACAAATTCGCCTTAAAACGGGTCTCAATCCTACTAATAAAGATGATCTAATAAAGCTTCTGGAGGTGTGTAATGGACAAGAAGCCTAAAACATTCTTTATTGAAGCCACACGATGCAAGCGGTGCGGCGGGCTTCTGACAAGTGAGGAAGCTGTTAAAAACGGTATCGGGCACAGGTGCTCGCAACGGCTTGCAGAGGAAGAAGCCGAAAAAGAAGCAAGGAAAAAACAGGTTAATATATTTGATATACTTGAAAGGACGGAATAAAGATGTTATATAATAAAGATGATACATATGCAATAAATACAGTATTAGACCGATGGCTGAATGGTGAGCCGGACAGCGTATATGATGATGGTTACGGATACGAGGAGGACGATGATTATGATGACATATAAAAAGCTTGTATCAACGGTCGACCTGCCTCATGATGACTGGCTTAAATACCGCAAACAAGGCATTGGAGGAAGTGATGCCGGTGCTATTCTGGGATTTAACAAATACAAATCTCCGCACAGCGTATGGCTTGATAAAACTACAGATTTTTCGGAGGATTTATCAGATAAAGAAGCTGTATATTGGGGAACGAGACTTGAACCTGTGGTTGCCGAAAGATTTGAAGAGGTTACCGGCAAAAAGGTGCAAAGGCTTAATGCAATTCTGCAAAGCATAGAAAACCCGTTTATGCTGGCAAATCTTGACCGTGTTGTAGTAGGTGAAAATGCGATACTGGAATGTAAGACGGCAAATCAGTATTTATCGGCAGACTGGGACGGCGAGGAAGTACCGGCGGCGTATCATTGGCAATGTCAGCATTACATGGCGGTAACCGGTGCAGATGTTTGCTATATTGCCTGCCTTATCGGAGGTCAGCGGTTTGTGCATAAGCCGATTAAACGAGATGATGAGCTTATCGAATATCTTATACAGAAGGAAAAAGAGTTCTGGGAAGGAAACGTTCTTGCAAAACAACCTCCGGCACTTACGGGTATGGAATGCGACAGCGAATATGTAAAATCAAAGTTCCCGGAGGATAATGGCGAATGTGTAATGCTCACAAGTGATGTTATGTATAAGGCGGCACGGTATCTTGATTTATGCGATGCAGAAAAGGAATTGAAGCTAAAAAAAGAGCAGTGTGCAAATGAGATAAAGACATTTATGGAGGAAGCTGAAACGGGTATATGCGATACAATGAAGGTATCGTGGAAAACGGTTAATTCATCAAGGCTCGATACAACGCTTCTGAAAAAGGAATGTCCTGAAATATATAAGAAATATGCAGTGACATCTTCATCAAGGAGATTTACGGTTAAGGAGGTAAAAGAATAATGGCAACAGCAACAAGTATTAAAAATGAGATTCAGGCAAGAAAAACAGCTCCGGCAGCGAAGGCACCATCTGTAAGTGCAATGATGAATGACTTTCTTGACGGAGAAAAACTCAGGGCAAGATTTAACGAGGTCCTGGGAAAACGTGCACCGCAGTTTGTATCAGCATTGGTATCGTTAATTAATGCTGATACAAAAATGACACAATGCTTTTTCGAATCACCTATGACGGTCGTGCAATCAGCACTTAAGGCAGCTACATACGATTTGCCAATAGACCAGAATTTAGGGTTTGCGTATTTAGTACCTTTTAAAAATAAGCAGGATGACGGCAAATATCGCCACGAATGCACTTTTATCTTAGGATATAAAGGAATGGAACAGCTTGCAATGAGGACGGGCGTATATGAAAGGCTTAGCGCTACAGCGGTTCACGAAGGTGAATTGAAGCATTTCGACTATCTTAAAGAAGATTATGAGTTTGATTGGATACAGGATGTTGAGGAGAGAGAAAAAGCTCCGATTATCGGATACGCGGCATATTTCCGTCTGAAAAACGGCATGGAAAAAACCGTATATATGTCAAAAAAGCAAATAGAAGACCACGAAGTAAAACACCGTAAGGGCAAATACAAAAACAGTGTATGGACAAGTAATGAAGGGGCAATGTGTGAAAAAACAGTAATACGTAAGCTTCTTGGTAAATGGGGTATTATGTCCATAGATTACAGAACAGCGGATGAGAGTACTCTTAATTTTGCAAGCGCGCTGGCAACAGGTACATTGGACGATACGGATATGGTTGATATGGAAACAACAACTTATCAGCAATATTCGGAAGTGGCGGATGAAAGCAATTCCCTTACGGTTGATGAAAACGGTGAGGTAAAAATAGATGCTTAATAAAGTAATACTTATGGGTCGGCTGACTGCCGACCCGGAAATAAAGGTCACAGCTTCAGGTATGAGCGTGAGCAGTTTCTCGCTTGCTGT
>JAZSKI010000069.1:0-44471 GCA_045534775.1 Clostridia bacterium
GAAACCTCGCTTTATGCAAGCGGCGAGGTGGAGGAAACTATCGAAAAGCTGAAAAACAGCGGATATACTTATGTTCAGGACGATGCCCTCTGGCTGAAATCAACAGAGTTTGGTCTGGAGAAGGATGACGTTCTGGTAAGAAACAATGGATTTCCTACCTATTTTGCCGTAGATATTGCCTATCACAGAAACAAATTTGAAAAACGCGGGTTTGAAAAGGTAATCAATATCTGGGGTGCAGACCATCACGGTCACGTGGCACGTATGAAGGGTGCTATGAAGGCGCTGGGTATTGACCCCGAAAAGCTGGATGTAATTCTTATGCAACTTGTACGTCTTGTGAAGGACGGCAAGCCGGCTAAGATGTCAAAGAGAACAGGCGAGATGATAAGCCTCTCCGACCTTCTTGAAGATATAGGTATAGATGCTACGAGATTCTTCTTCAATCTCCGTCAGGCGGACAGCCACTTTGATTTTGACCTTGATCTGGCGGCAGAGCAAACTAATGAAAATCCCGTATATTACGTGCAGTACGCCCATGCGAGAATTTGCAGTATCCTGAGAAGACTTGCAGAAGAGGGTGTCAGCGTCAAAAAAGCACAGGAGCTTGATTTGTCGGTTCTTACGGCAGAGGAAGAAAAGGACTTGATAACACTTCTTGCGGCATATCCGGAAGAGCTTAAGACAGCGGCGATAACAACCGATCCTACAAGAATTACAAGATATGTGCTTGAGGTTGCGGCAAAATTCCACACCTTCTATAATGCCTGTCATATAATGGGAGAAGAAGAAAAGATTATGAACGCAAGACTTCTTCTTGCGGCTTGTGTAAAAATCGTTATAGCATCGGGACTTAATTTGCTTGGAGTTTTTGCACCTGAAAAAATGTAATTGGGGAAATTTTATTTGAAAGGTCGAAATATAATGAAAAAAATAATTTCTGCTTTATTGCTGACGGTTTTGGTTATGACCAATGTATATGCCGACAGCAAACAAAGTGAGGCAATGAGGTTTTTTGACAAGGTAAGAGAGTATATTCAATCGGAATATAAATTTGAAGCATCTACGGACGAGCTGTATAAAAATGCGTTGAATAAACTTTTAAAGGAACACCCTGAATTACTTGAGGAGGCTCTTTCGGGTATGACGGACGAGCTTGATAGGCATTCCGAATATATGACGGCGCAGGAGCTTGAATTATGGATGATTGGCAATGAGAATGCTTTTGTGGGAATAGGTGTTACCATAGTAGATAAAAACGGCAGTATAACCGTTGTATCAGCCATAGACGGCTCTCCTGCGCAGAAGGCAGGAATAACCACAGATGACGTAATAGTCGAGGTGGACGGCACAAACGTAGAAGGAAAAGGAATTGAATATGCAAGAAGTCTGGTTCTGGGAGAAGAAGGAACGGAAGTAACGGTAGGAATAAACCGAAACGGCGAGCTTAAGCATTTTACTGTGAAAAGAGCCGCAGTGAAACAAACCACCGTAGAGCATACCGTTCTTGATGATGAAAAAACAGGGTATCTGAGTATTTCTCAGTTTGCATCAACAACCTATGATGATGTAAAAAAAGCTCTTGATGATTTTGACAGCAAGGGAATAAACAAAATAATCATTGATTTGCGTAACAATCCCGGCGGAGAAAAATTTTCCGTTATTAATGTCATGAGCTTGTTTATGCCTACCGGCAGAGTTCTTAATATTGAATATAAAAACCCCTTGTGGAACGAAAATATTGAGGTTAGAAATGACAACTACGGTAAATATAAAACCGTATTGCTGGTGAATGAAAACAGTGCGAGTGCGGCGGAGGTTTTTGCAGGTACATATAAGGATAGGAAGGTAGGTACCGTAGTCGGAGAGACCACCTTCGGAAAAGGCACGGTGCAAAATACGCAGTATCTGGTTACGGGCGGAGCTTTGAAGCTGACGGTGGCAACCTATACCACAGGCGGCGGCAGTCAGGTAAATGAAATCGGCGTAACCCCTGATGTAGTAGTGGAAAATACCATTTGCCCGCTTTATGAGAACACGGATATTGAGCAGATAGAATTTGCACAGCTTATAGATGAAAACTCAAGCAAGGATAATATTTATGCCATAGAGCTGAGACTGTCCCTTGCAGGAATATATCCCGGAGACATTGACGGCGTATACGATGCCGAGACAAAGACAGCTATCAGAATTTTCCAGGAACAAAATCAAATCCCTGTAAACGGAGATATGGATATTACAACCCAGGTATATCTTGATAACGCCACAAGAAATATAACCAGCGTAATTGACAATCAATTCAATAAGGCGCTTGAGCTTATGACGAAAATGGATTGACAGAAAATTAATTTTGTGGTATAATGAATTCAAGCAATGATTGAATTCAGCAATATAAATTCCTGACGGAATTTTAGATATATCACAATGCGATATATCTAAAGATGCGATATGCCCCTTCGGGGCGAGAAATCAGGCTTTTGCAGAGAAAGATCTATGCGTCCTTCCGAACCCAAGAAACCCATATATTCCCTTGTTTGAAAGGTGAAAAGCTAATGCAGTTTGATGATATTATAGGTCAGAATAAAATTAAAAAGGTTTTACTGCGAAGTATAAAGAATAACAGAGTAAGTCATTCCTATATCATTGAAGGTGAAAAGGGTATGGGAAAGAAGCTTATGGCGTATACCTTTGCAAACTACCTTGTTTGCGAAAACGGCTGTGCCTGCGGCATATGCAGTGGCTGTATGTTGGCAAAGGCAGGCAGTCATCCTGATATTATTACCGTTTTTCCTGAAGAGGATAGAAAAACCATAGGCGTAGCTGATGTCAGGGAGATAATTTTAAAAGCACAGATAAAACCTTATTCAGCGAAAAAAAAGGTTATTATTTTCACCGGCGATTATCCTGTAACAGCGGCGGCACAAAATGCGATGCTGAAAATTATTGAAGAACCGCCGGCTTATATAGTCTTTATTATATTGGTACAAAGCAGTGAAGAGCTTTTAGAAACCGTCAGGTCAAGAAGCGTTACCCTTTCTATGGAACGCAGTAGTAACGACGAAATAGAAAAAGCATTAGGCATAAACGGGGTAAATCCTTATATTTTAGCTTATAGCGATGGTAACATAGGAAAAGCCAGGAGCTTGACGGAGGATGAGAATTTCATTGCACTTCGTGACGAGTTTTTTGAGGTTATAACAGGGTTTATTTCTCAAAGACATTATGATGTCTTTAAGATTTCGTCATTTATGGAAAAGCACGATGGGCAAAAGGATACCTTGCTTGATTTTATGCTGAGTATTTTTCGGGATATAACGCTGATTAAATGCGAAAACGCAGGGCTTATGCAAAATATAGACAAGAAAAATATTATTATGGAAATGGAAGAGAAAATTTCAATGGCCGCCGCCGTAGAGATGGTGGGGCATGTATTAAATACAAAACAAATGCTGGCTTACAATGTAAATTCCGCTTTAGCAATAACGGAGCTTGCTTGTGGCGGCTGGGAGGTTATTCATGGTAGAAATAATAGGCGTTCGCTTTAAAAATGCAGGTAAAACATATTATTTTGACCCCTGCGGTAAAAACTACGCTGCAGGAGAAAATGTTATCGTTGAGACTGCCAGAGGTGTTGAGTTTGGCAGGGTAACGCTTGGCAACAGTAAGGTTGAGGACGAAGAAATAGCAAATCCCCTTAAACCTGTACTCAGAAAAGCGACACAGGAAGATATTAAAACAAACGAAGAAAATGGCGAAAAAGCAAAACAGGCTTTTGCAACGGGTATGGAAAAAATCGCAAAGCACAACCTTAATATGAAGCTTGTAGATGTAGAATATACCTTTGACGGCAGTAAGATTTTGTTTTATTTTACAGCTGACGGCAGGGTGGATTTCCGCGAGCTTGTAAAGGATTTGGCGGCTGTTTTCCGTACAAGAATTGAGCTGAGACAAATAGGCGTCCGTGATGAGGCGAAGCTTCTGGGCGGGCTTGGTGTATGCGGCAGAAAGCTATGCTGCAGCAGTTTTTTGGGAGATTTTATACCTGTTTCCATAAAAATGGCAAAGGAACAGGGCTTGTCACTTAACCCCACAAAAGTTTCAGGTACCTGCGGCAGACTTATGTGCTGTCTCAAATATGAACAGGATACCTATGAAGCTATGGGAAAGGGTATGCCTTCGGTGGGTGCGCTTGTTGATACGCCCGAAGGTAAGGGTCAGGTAATAAGTGTTATGACCTTAAAACATCTAGTGTATGTAAAATTTGAAAACAGTCCCGTACCGAAAAGCTATGGGCTGGAGGATATAAAAATCCTGAAAAATGCCGCTCGCCGCGATGATGAGGCGGATTTGGAGCTTTTAAAAGAGCTTGAAAAAAATTAAACAACATTTTTTTGAGAAATTTTAAAAAACCACTTGAAATTAGTCAAATACTGTGTTATAATATACAGTAGGTGAGGAATGTGATTCCTTTATTTTAGCAAGGAGGTGTAACAGAAATGGCTTACAAAATCACAGATGAATGTATCAACTGCGGAGCTTGTGCTGCAGAATGTCCCGTTGGTTGTATCACAGAGGGTGACGGTAAATATGTTATTGACGCTGCTGAGTGTATCGAATGTGGCGCTTGTGCAGGAACTTGCCCTGTAGGTGCACCTGTTGCAGAATAATTCAAAAAAATAAAAAATGGGGCTGATGTGATATACATCAGTCAAATTTTTTTGAATAATTATATCTATGAAAGGGACGATAAATATGAAGGGTAATATTGCTGTACATACAGAAAATATTTTTCCTGTAATCAAACAATGGTTATATTCCGATAAAGATATTTTTGTACGTGAATTGGTTTCAAACGGTTGTGATGCTGTGTCTAAGCTGAAGAAGCTGGTATCTATGGGCGATGCAAAAAACGACAAGGAATACAGAGTAACCGTCACAGTAGATAAAGCAGGTAAAAAGCTTGTTTTCAGCGACAACGGTATCGGTATGACGGCAGAAGAAATTGAAAAATATATAACACAGGTGGCATTTTCGGGTGCGGAAGAGTTTTTGGAAAAATATAAAGATGATAACGACAGCACAATAATCGGACATTTCGGATTGGGCTTTTATTCGGCTTTTATGGTAGCTGATATAGTTGAAATAGAAAGTCTTTCCTATAAGGACGGTGCAAAAGCTGCTCATTGGAGCTGTGACGGCGGCATTGAATATGAAATGACCGAAGGCTATAAAACAACCGTAGGTACGGATATAATTCTGAACGTATCGGCAGACAACGAGGAATTTCTGGAGATTGACAGAATAAGAGAAATCCTGGAAAGATATTGCAGCTTTCTGCCCGTAGATATTTATCTCAAGGATGCGGAGAAGGAAGATGAAACCGAGGAGCCTGTTAATGACAAACAACCGCTATGGCTGAAAAATCCTTCCGATTGTACCGAAGAAGAATATAAGACGTTTTATGCAAAGGTATTCAACGATTATCAGCCGCCGCTTTTCTGGATTCATCTGAACGTGGAATATCCCTTTAATTTAAAAGGTATACTTTATTTCCCGAAGCTGAGATATGAAGCCAGCGGAATTGAAGGTAAAATCAAGCTCTATAATAATCAGGTATTTGTTGCCGATAATATAAAAGAGGTAATTCCGGAATATCTGATGCTGCTGAAGGGCTGTATTGACTGTCCTGATTTGCCACTTAACGTATCAAGAAGCTTTTTGCAGAACGACGGTTATGTAAAAAAGGTATCGGCACATATCACCAAAAAGGTAGCCGATAAGCTGACGGGTATGTTTAACACCGACCGTGAGGAGTTGGAGAAATATTGGGACGATATAAGCCCGTTTGTAAAATACGGCTGTATTCGGGACGAGAGCTTTTATGACAGAATGAAGGAGTGCGTTCTTTATAAGACTACAGAAGGCAATTACGTAACTATGGCGGAATATACGGAAAACGCCAAAGAAACCAATGAAAAAACCATATACTATGCTTCCGATGAGGAGGTTCAGGCACAGTATATTGCTATGTTTAAAAATCAAGGTGTACAGGTGCTTTACCTGCCTTATGCCATAGACTCTCATTTTATCAGCTTTGCGGAATATAAAAACCCCGAATATAAGTTCAGAAGAATAGACTCTTCCGTTGAAGATACTATTGATAAAGACGGAGAAAAGGACGAGACTTTAGCGGAATTATTTAAAAACGCCATAGGCGATGAAAATTTAAAGGTGGAATGTGTCGCCCTTAAAAATACAACTCTGCCTGCTATAATTAATGTTTCCGAGGAAACAAGACGTATGAAGGAAATGAGTATGGTAATGGGGATTGAAATGCCGCCCTTACCTGATGATGTGAAGCTGATTTTAAACACAGAAAGTCCTATTGTGAAAAACATTAAAAAAAGCGACAACGAGGAAACCCGAAATCTGATTTGTAATTATATCAACGATTTGGCGATGCTGGCTCATAAACCCTTAAACAGCAGTCAGATGACAGCATTTTTAGAGCGTTCAAACAAAATCCTGGAAAAAATTTCTGAATAAGTATTGACATATTTGGACATAATATGCTATACTTATGTTAATGAAAGGGAGTAGCTTGCATTTTTTATAAATGTAAATACGACGTCGTCAATACGATTTCTGATTGAAATCCGGCTGTATTTTAAAAAGCGAGACTTTTATTGCGGAATAAGTGTGTTCTGTGATAAAGGCTCGCTTTTTAGTATTTTTACAGAAAGGATGAGGATATATGTATCGGAAGGAAAAGGAAGAGGTCCTGAAAGCTTTTGGGACAAAAGAGGAAGGCTTAACAGAGGGGCAACGCAGGAAAAACAGGGAAAAATATGGTAAAAACAAGCTGGTGGACGATGGTAAAAAAAGCCCGCTTTTAATATTCCTTGAACAATTCAAGGATTTTTTGGTTATAATTTTGATTATATCCGCCGTGATTTCGGGGATATTACGAGATATGGGAAGTGCCGCCGTCATATTGATGGTAATCACAATAAACGCGATTTTAGGTACGGTTCAGACCCTTAAAGCGGAGCAGTCTCTCGACAGTCTGAAGGCTATGAGCAGTCCCGAAGCAAAGGTTCTTATTAACGGCAAAGTAACGGTAAAACCCTCAGAGGACGTGGTGGCAGGAGACATTCTTGTCATTGAAGCAGGAGACTATATCTGCGGTGACGGCAGGCTTATAGAAAACGCTACCTTGAAATGTGCGGAAAGTGCCTTGACGGGCGAGAGTGAGCCGGTAGAGAAGGCGGATAGAGTCATAGAGGGGGAAGTACCACTCGGTGACAGGGTGAATATGGTGTATTCGGGAAGCTTCGCAACCTACGGCAGAGGAAAAGCCGTTATTACCGCTGTAGGTATGAATACAGAAATGGGTAAAATTGCGACCTTACTCAAAAATACTAAAGAAAAAAGAACACCTCTTCAGATAAGTCTTGACAGCTTCGGCAAAAAGCTGTCTGTAGGGATATTGATAATCTGTGCCATAGTGTTCGGGGTGAGTATGATAAGAGGCGAAAAGCCGGTTGATGCTTTCGTATTTGCAGTCGCCTTGGCGGTAGCGGCAATCCCGGAAGCATTAAGCTCCATTGTGACCATAGTGCTCTCTATGGGAACTCAGAAATTAGCTAAGGAAAATGCCATAATCCGCAAGCTGCAAGCAGTAGAAGGTCTGGGCTGTGTATCGGTAATTTGCTCCGATAAAACAGGCACGTTAACCCGGAATAAAATGACGGTAAAGAAGCTGTTTTTTGATAATGAAATTACAGATGCGGAAAATGCAGAGAGCTGTCACGCAAGGCTTATGGGCTATTCGGTTCTATGTAACGATGCGATTATAAACGGGGACAAGGAAATCGGCGACCCGACAGAAATGGCACTCTTGAATTTGGCAGAGAAATATAATCTGACAGCTGAGGAGCTGAGAAAAAGCTATCCGCGAGAAGCGGAAATACCCTTTGATTCGGACAGAAAGCTGATGTCAACGGTTCATGTTTTGAATGGCAGATCCAGGATGATTACAAAAGGAGCCGCAGATGTACTCCTTGGCAGAATTAAAAAAATTCTGACAAAGGACGGAGCAAGAGACTTTACCGAGGAGGATGCAAGAAGGGTGACGGAAGCAAACCGTACCTTCTCAGATAGCGGACTGCGTGTGCTGGCAATATGCGAAAAACAGACGGAAAACTGTGATGTGGGCAAAGAAGACGAAAAGGATTATATTTTAATCGGACTTGTGGCGATGCAAGACCCGCCCCGCGAGGAGTCAAAGGCGGCTGTAGCGAAATGCAAATCTGCGGGAATCAAACCGGTTATGATAACGGGCGACCATCTGATTACCGCCTCGGCGATTGCAAGGGAAATAGGGATTTTAGATGAAAAAGGCAAAGCGGTAGAGGGAAGCGAAATTGAAAAGCTCTCTGATGAGGAGCTTATAGACTTTGTGGGTGATGTATCGGTTTATGCCAGAGTATCTCCCGAACACAAAATCCGTATAGTAAACGCATGGCAACAAAGAGGCTTCGTGGTAGCTATGACGGGAGATGGGGTTAATGATGCACCGGCACTTAAACAGGCGGATATAGGCGTAGCTATGGGCATAACAGGTAGCGAGGTTGCAAAGGATGCGGCAAGTATGGTGCTGACAGACGATAACTTTGCCACTATTGTAAAAGCGGTTGAAAACGGCAGGAACCTCTATGCCAATATCCAGAAGGCAATACAGTTTTTGCTGTCGGGAAACTTAGCAGGAATACTTACGGTAATGTATGCTTCTGTTATGGCGTTGCCGGTACCATTTAAGGCGGTACACCTGCTTTTTATCAACCTGCTGACGGACAGCCTGCCTGCCATTGCCTTAGGTGCAGAGCCTCACAGCAGTGAGGTTATGAAGGATAAACCGGGCGATAAAAACCGTTCTGTTTTAACAAAAAATATTATCTTAAACATAGCTACAGATGGCATAATAATAGCGGCTGTAACCATAATAGCCTTTTATCTGGGACTGAAGGAAAATGCCGATGTGGCAAGTACAATGGCGTTTTCAACCCTTTGTCTGTCAAGACTTTTGCATGGCTTCAGCTGTAAAAGCGATAATGCAGTACTCCACTCTATGAGAGTATTTAACAATAAGCCTTTGATTAAATCCTTCGGAATAGGTGTTTTGCTGTTAGCTGTAGTTTTGGCGGTGCCGGCAGTTGCAGGTATTTTCAAGGCGGAAATTATAAGCTTGACGCACCATCTGACAGTTGCAGGACTGTCCATATTTGGTTTTTTGTGTGTACAGCTTATGAAAATCCTGAAAAAAACAAACTGAAAGCTTTGTGACTTTTCACAAGTAAATATACTTTTGTTACACAAAACAACAAATATTTTTACTAAAAAAACGGTGTATTGACAAATTGCCGGATTTGTGATAAAATATAATGTGAGTTTTGGAGTAATAATATTTATGTGAGGTAGGAATTGAGATGAATAAGCTTTTTATAAGAAACAGGCATATTTTCTTGATAGACATTTTGATGGGCTTTCTGGCTTATCTGGGGGCACTTGTTTTAGTAGCCCCATTATCGGAATTGGAAATATATTATAACACAGGCGTACCTATTATACTGATAACGGTAGCAATGTATCCGCTGGTTTTTATCTTTTCTAAAATATACAGGATTGATTGGGTCTATGCCGGCGCGAAAGAATATATAACCCTTTTGGCATCCTGCGCTGTTGCTATGGTTTTAAGCCTGCTGTCAGATTTTATTCCGGGCGTGGGAATTATAAGCACGAAGTTGTGTGTTGCGGCAAATTTCTTTATTATAGCCGTACTGTGTGCCATAAGATTTTTAATAAGATTAGTGCACAGACACAGACCGGGAAAGGATAAGACCCGTAATAAAAGAGTGCTTATTATAGGTGCAGGGTATCTTGCCGTAACGCTACTCAGAAGCATTGAAAACAACCATAATTTAAACTATAACGTGGTGGGGCTGATTGATGACGAGCCTCAAAAGAAGGGAAGCAGAGTTTACGGTACTTCGGTTATCGGCGGCAGAGACGATATAGTGCGTCTGTGCAAGGAAAGGGATGTCGAAGAAATTATATTTGCAATTTATAAAATACCGCATCACGAAAAACAGAAAATTCTTGATATTTGCAGTAAAGCCGGCTGTAAGGTTAAGGTTATTCACGGTGTAGATGTGAATCTGGACGGCGAAATCACGCAGAGCATAATCAAAGAGGTTGATATAGACGATTTGCTGGAAAGAGCCCCGGTGGTTCTTGACAACAGACTTATAGAAAGTGATATTTTCGGCAGAGTGGTCCTGGTAACAGGCGGCGGAGGCTCAATAGGCTCGGAGCTGTGCAGGCAGATTTTGTCCTATAACCCTCAGAAATTGATTATTTTGGATATTTATGAAAACACAACCTATGAACTGCAATTAGAATTGCAGAAGCAATACCCTCATCACAATATTGATGTGATAATTGCGTCGGTGAGAGACAAAAAACGCTTAAACTATATATTTAACCGTTATAAACCCAATCTGGTGTTCCATGCGGCGGCACATAAACACGTTCCGCTTATGGAGGAAAGCCCGTGTGAAGCGGTAAAAAATAACGTATTTGGTACATATAATGTGGTAAAATGTGCGGAAGAATATGAGGTAGATACCTTTGTGCTGATTTCTACCGACAAAGCAGTAAACCCCACTAATATTATGGGAGCAACAAAAAGAATGTGTGAAATGATAGTGCAGGCTTATGCAGGAAAAAGTCATACGAAATTTGCGGCAGTACGCTTCGGCAATGTTTTAGGCTCTAACGGTTCGGTTATACCGCTCTTTAAAAAGCAAATTGCCGAGGGTGGTCCCGTAACGGTTACACACCGCGATATTACAAGGTTTTTTATGACAATACCCGAAGCGGCTCAGCTTGTACTGCAGGCTATGTCTTATGCCGAAGGAGGAGAAATATTTGTCCTTGATATGGGCGAACCCGTTAAAATATACGATATGGCAAGAAAGCTTATTTTCCTTTCAGGCTACAAGCCTGACGAGGATATTAAAATTGCGGTTACGGGGCTCAGACCCGGTGAAAAACTGTACGAGGAACTGTTAATGGCGGAGGAAGGGCTATCAAGTACGGCTCACAGTAAAATATTTGTAGGTAAACCTATTGATATTACCGCTGAGGAGGTAGAAGAAAAGCTTTCGCTTCTTTCAGAAGCACTTGAAAGCGAGGGCTCCAACATAAAATCCGTTATGGCACAGATTGTTCCGACTTATGCTTATAAAACAAAACAAAAAAGTGTTATTTGAATTTATAGGGATTTGTAAAAAACAAATCCCTATACTGATATTTGCCTAAAAGGAGGTATGACATTGGAAAAATTAAAAAAACTGACGATACTTCACTCCAATGATATGCACGGGGATTTTACGCCGATAGATATAAACGGAGAAATCACAGGCGGTGCGGCATTGCTGTCGGGCTATATCAATAAGGTGCGTAGTGAAGAAAAGAATGTCATATACACCATAGCGGGCGATATGTTCAGAGGCTCGCTGATTGACAGCGAATATAAAGGGATTTCCACCATTGAAATTATGAATATGCTGTCTCCTGATGTGGTGGCGTTGGGTAATCACGAGGTGGATTACGGTATTGCGCATCTTTTGTTTTTGGAAAAATGTGCAGGCTTCCCAATAATAAATGCCAATATGATATTAAAACAAAATCAGACAAGACTCTTTAATTCCCATAAAATTATTGAAAAAGACGGTATGAAAATCCTTTTCATTGCGGCACTGACCGAGCTGACTCTGGCACAGACCAAATTAGATAAGCTGATAGGGTCGTTTATAGACATAAAAGACCCCTTGGGGGAAATAGGAAAGGTTTGCAAAGAGCATCAGGATGAGAATATAGATTTTACGGTCCTTTTGACCCATATCGGAATTGAAGAGGATAAACGCCTTGCGGAGGAAATAGACCCTTCGTGGGGGATAGATGTCATAATAGGCGGTCACAGCCATACGGTATTGGAGAAACCCGTATTTTCTGCAGGGATACCCATAGTACAGGCAGGCTACGGAACAACGCAGGTAGGAAGAATGGATATTGTCATAGATACTGAAAAAAATACCATCCGTGATTTCAGATGGCAGCTTGTTCCTATAAATGGAGAAACCTGTGAGAAAAACGAAAAGCTGGGCAGGCTTATACTGAAATACAAGGAGGAAACAGACGAAAAATATGACAGAGTGATAACTCATTTTGCGGAAAAATATACCCATCCTGCAAGGAACCGTGATACTATGCTGGGCAGAGTTTTGGCAGATACCTATAAAGAAATTTTAAATCTGGATATTATGCTTGTAGGGTCGGGCAGTATAAGAGGCTTTGAGCTGGGACCTGTGGTGAGATACAGGGATTTGCTTAGAGTGATGCCTTATAATGATGAAATATACAGAATTTTCGTGACAGGCAAACAGCTTAAACAGATTATACACCATATTTTAAGACCGGAGGCTTTTACGGAGCATACGGAGTTCTATCAGTTTTCCGAAGGTGTCTGCGTGGAATACGATGTGGAAAAATTTGAAATACTGAATATTACTTATGAAGGGAAGCCCGTTGACGAAATCCCTAAGCTTAAGGTAGGTATACAGGCGTTTCATCTAAGTAATATAAAAGAGTTTTTGGGAATAGATGAGACGGAAATTTCGCATATTATTCCGCCAAAGGTTATTGCAACCTGCAGTACGGATATTTTAGAAGAATATTTTATAAGCCACGACCTCATAAAAGCATCCCAAAAGGAAAGAATAAAATTTATATAATTGCAAAGGGGAAAAATTATGGAAAGAGAAAAATTTGGTTCAAGGCTCGGATTTATCCTGATTTCGGCAGGCTGTGCCATAGGTCTCGGAAATGTGTGGAGATTTCCGTATATCGTGGGCGAATACGGCGGTGCGGCGTTTATTCTTATATATCTGCTGTTTTTAATAATATTCGGTCTGCCTATTATGACTATGGAGTTTGCCGTTGGCAGAGGCAGTAAAAAAAGCATTGCAGAGTCCTTTAAGGTTCTGGAACCAAAAGGCACAAAATGGCATCTTTTCGGCGGAGTGGGGATAGTAGGAAACTACCTTCTTATGATGTTTTATACCACCGTTACAGGCTGGATGTTTGCCTATTTTTTCAAAACGCTGAAGGGCGATTTTGTGGGTAACACAGTAGATCAGGTAGCTCAGCAATTTGACCTGCTTACAGCAAACCCGTGGCTTGTATCGGGCTTTATGATACTTGCAACGGTGCTTGGCTTTGTTATATGCTCCATAGGGCTTCAGAAGGGCGTGGAAAAAGCAACCAAATATATGATGCTGACCCTTCTTGCAATAATCCTTGTTCTTGCGGTTCGCACGGTAACTCTGCCGGGAGCGGCTGAGGGTCTGAAATATTACCTTATTCCCGATTTCGGAAGGATGGTGGAAAAGGGCGTAGGCGAGGTGGTATTTGCCGCTTTGGGGCAAGCATTTTTCACTCTTTCTCTGGGTATGGGTTCGATGGCAATCTTTGGCAGTTATATTGATGATAAAAGAAGTCTTTTCGGCGAAGCGGTATCTGTAGCGGTTCTTGATACGGTAGTTGCCATTGTTGCAGGTCTTATAATTATACCCTCCTGCTTTGCCTATAACCTTGACCCTACATCAGGTCCGGGACTTATATTCAAAACCCTGCCAAACATCTTCAATTCTATGACGGGAGGCAGAATATGGGGAACGCTGTTCTTTGTATTTATGATATTTGCATCTATGTCAACGGTTGTTGCGGTATTTGAAAACATAATATCCTTTGCTATGGATTTGTGGGGCTGGAGCAGAAGAAAAGCCTGCCTTGTAAATACATTGCTGGTAATAATACTGTCACTTCCCTGTGTCTTGGGCTTTAATGTACTTTCGGGCTTTACACCCTTCAAAGAGGGAAGCACGGTTCTGGATTTGGAAGATTTTATAATAAGCAATAACATTCTGCCCATAGGCTCCCTTATTTATGTGCTGTTTTGTACCTCAAAAAAATTTGGCTGGGGCTGGGATAATTTCCTTCTTGAAGCCAATAAGGGAACGGGGATGAAATTCCCTAAATCTTTGAAAATTCACGTGAAATATATTTTGCCTGCAATTCTTATAATTATCTGGCTGCAGGGATATATATCCAAATTTTTTGCTTAAGGTATATTAATCCTACCGAAGGCCAATAATATTGGCGGGAGGTGATACCGTGGACAGATGCACAGCTAATACATGTATAGAATGCACAGTAAAGGAATGTAAATATCATTGCAACAGTCAGAATTATTGTTCTCTTAACAAAATAAGTGTTAATTCCCATGAAGCAAACCCCACTATGTGTAATTGTGTGGACTGCAGTTCCTTTGAATGTAAATAAAATGGTGTGAATCCGGAGAAATTTAAACAAAGATAATAAATTCTCCGGGTTTTTTACATAAAAAATAAAAAAATTTTAAAAAAGTGTTGACAAGACGATGATTAGATGGTAAAATAGATACGAAATATGAATAGAAATATTTAACAAGGAGGAAATTTAAATGTTTGAAAAAGTAAAAGAAATTATTGTAAATGAACTTATGGTTGATGAAGCTGATGTAACGATGGAGGCTACAATTAAAGATGATTTGGGCGCAGATTCCCTGGCAATAGTTGACCTTGCTATGGCACTCGAAGATGACTTTGATGTTGAAATCCCCGATGAAGAGCTTGAGGACATCAAAACAGTAGGCGACATTGTAAATTACTTAAAAGATAAAGCTGAATAATCTTTCTTAAGCCCCGCTCGAAGGAGTGGGGTTTATTTTTTTGTGGACTTTCAGTCCCACCGGTAATGCCGACTTATAGTCGCAGAGCAAGCTTCCGGCTTAACCGGTAGTTATGCTTGATGTCGAATTATGTCTTAAGAGAGCTTCTCTTTTGCGGCGATTTTTTGGAAAATATTTTATAATTCCATTGACACGTCAAAACAGATGTGATATAATATATTATAGGTAGGTATGCAAATATATAAATAAGCATTTTTCGGATTTACATTAGAGAAAGGCTGTGAATGGTTTTATGGCAGAGAAAAATCGGTTAACTGTCCTTATAGACGGAAAAGAGTATACTATAGTTTCGGAACAGCCCAAGGAGCATATACAGGCTGTTGCTTTGTGTGCGGATACAAAAATGCGTGAGGTAAGTCAGCTTGAATCAAGTAAAACTCACAGCACAGCGATGATTGCGGTTCTTACAACCCTTAATTTAGCAGAGGATTATATTAATATTAAAAATGATTATGCACAGTTATCGCAAAAAGCAGAAGCAGAGACTGCAAAGCTTATGGAAGCTGAAGCTGAAAGCAGAAGGCTCAAAGAGCTTTTAAGACAAAAGGAACAGGAGATTAACTCTATGAGAAATGAAATCGTGAAGCTTCAGACAATACTTAAAACAAAAGGAATTTCACATAATGGGTAAACCTGAATTATTGGCTCCTGCATCGTTTCTCACCTTAAAAACCGCTGTCGCCTCAGGAGCGGATGCGGTATACCTCGGCGGAAACGCTTTCGGAGCGAGAAGCTATGCTGAAAATTTTGATAACGAGAAGCTGCGGTGGGCGATTGACTATTGTCACCTGCGAGGCGTTAAGGTATACTTAACTCTGAACACCTTGGTGACCGATAAGGAGCTTCCCGAAGCAATGAAGCTTGCCGAATTTGCGGCAAGGGAAGGTATAGATGCTTTTATTCTTCAGGATTTGGGACTTGCATCAAAAATAAAGTCATTGGGAGTGCCTCTCCACGCCAGCACACAGCTTACGGTTCACAGCACCGAGGGAGTGCTTCTCATGAAAAAGCTGGGCTTTAAACGTGTTGTGCTGTCCCGTGAAATGACAAAGGAAGAAATTAAAAAAGTTACGGCAAAGAGTGGTCTTGAAACAGAAATTTTTGTTCACGGTGCTCTTTGTATGTGTTATTCGGGACAATGTCTTATGAGTAGTATAATCGGCGGCAGAAGCGGTAACAGAGGCAAATGTGCTCAGCCCTGCAGATTGCCCTATACTCTCCTTAAAGATGGAAAAGAAGACAAAAAAGGCTATTTCTTAAGCCCGAAGGATTTATCCCTGGCGAAGAACATAGATGATATATTTGAGACAGGAGCGACCTCACTCAAAATCGAAGGCAGGATGAAAGGCAAGGAATATGTGGCGGCAGCTGTCAGCATATTTGCCAAAGCGCTTGCCGAAAGAAAAAATGCAACAAAAGAGGATATGAGTCTGCTTGAAAATTCCTTTAGCCGCGGCGGTAGCTTTACAAAAGGGAAATTTTCAGGCGACAGCGATATTTTACTGACGGAAAAAGGCAATGATGATGTCTATGAAATTCGCAGCACCGAGGTTTTGCAGAAATTGGAAGAGCTTTGCGATGAAAAGACGAATTTCAGAAAGTTCCCTGCGGCGGTCAGGTTGACGGCGATTAAGGGCGAGCCTTTGAGGGCGGAAATGCTTTGTCGCGGCGTTTTGGCTTCCTTTACGGGAAACGTGGTGGGAGAAGCCAAAAACAAACCTATTGACAGAGATACTGTCCTGCGACAAATAAGTAAAACAGGCGAAACTACCGTTTTTGTTGAAGACCTTGTTTTTGAAACTGACGGTAAGGCGTTTTTGGCGTTAAGCGAAATCAATGAAATCCGCCGAAGGCTTACCGGGGAGATTGAAAGTAAAATAACAGACGGATATAAAAGAGATGTCACCTGTCCACAGCCTGAGGCGAGAAGATATACAAAAAACAAGGATTTTCTTGGTGTATCGGTAATGACAAAGGAACAGCTCAAAGCGGCTGAAAACGGTAAGTTCAGATATATTTTTGCAGGCTTTGAATTAGAGGCGGAAGGGGAAAACATAATAACCTTGTTCCCCGATATAATAAAAGAAGAAAATTTCGGTTATTATACCGACATTATAGAAAAAAGAAAGCTGACAAGGATTTGCAGCGGTAACTTGGGATTAATTTTTTGGGCATTAAAAAGAGGTATAAAGGCTTGGGCGACAGCAGCTGTGAATATTTATAACAGCGAAGCTGCGGCGGTCTGGGCAGAATTAGGGCTTGAAGGAGCCTGCATTTCTCCGGAGCTTAATTTGAAGGATATAAAAGCCATAACCTCGGAAATGGAGCTGTCTGTCACGGCTTACGGCTATCTGCCGCTTATGAAAACTGCAAACTGTCCCATTAAATCTGCATACGGCAAATGTCTGTGTGGGGCGGCTGAGTTTTCTTTTAAAGACAGAAAAAATGAGATATTTTCGATAAAAACCGATACAAAGCAATGCGTGAATACAATCTATAACTCAAAACCGCTTTTTATGGGGGACAAGCAGGATGATTTGAAAAATATGGGAAAGCTTATTTCCTTCGTGTCGGAGGATAAGATAACCTGCGAGACTGTTCTTAAAATGTATGAGAAAAAACAAAAATATGACGGTGATTATACCAGAGGTCATTTTTACAGAGGTGCATTGTAGTGAATATAAAAGCCTTGACAAAAGCAGCGGTTATGGGAGCGACTGCGGCAGCAATGCAGGCAGTCGAAAATATGTTTATACCGGCACCACTTCCGGGCGGAAGACTTGGACTTGCGAATATTGTAATTATTATATGCTTGGAAAAATCAGGTATAAAATCGGCACTGGCAGTCACAATAATAAAGAGTATACTGTCTACACTTGTGACGGGGTCGGTAACCTCCTTAATTTATTCCTTTTGCGGTTCTCTGGCGGCAGTAGCGGCAATGTGGGCGGCGAAAAAAATACGGGGAATCACACATATCGGAGTAGGCGTTATAGGTGCTTTTGCCAATAACACAGTACAAACCCTGGTAGGGGCGGCGGTAATCAGCAGCGGGTATATGCTTGCATATATCTGGATGCTGGGACCTGTATCAGTAGTCACAGGAGCATTTACGGGACTTGCGGCAGGATTTTTTCTGCGTAAAAGGGTCTGTTGAAAGGAGAAGGAATGACAGAGTTTATTTTAGCTTCAAACTCGCCGCGAAGAAAAGAAATTCTGATGGGACTCGGAGTAAATTTCAGAGTAATCACGGCTCAGGTAGATGAAAATATAAAACATGAATTACCGCCGGAGTTGTTGGTACAGGAGCTGGCACTTTTGAAGGGTGCGGCGGTAGCGGCAGAAAATGCTGATAAATATGTAATTTCGGCAGATACGGTGGTTTATGCAAACGGGAAAGTGTTGGGAAAACCGCAAAATGCCGATGAGGCCTTTAAAATGCTTAGAAGCCTGTCAGGTGAAAAGCACGAGGTTTATACGGGTATCTGCATTACCTGCGGAGCAAAAGCGGTGGCAGATTATGTAAAAACAACAGTGGAGTTTTACGAGCTCAGCGATGCTGAAATAAATAAATATATTTCAACGGGCGAACCCTTTGACAAGGCGGGAGCTTACGGAATTCAAGGGAAAGGCTGTGTTTTGGTCAAAGGCATTGAAGGTGATTATTTCAATGTGGTAGGCTTACCCGTAGCACAGCTTACAAGACTCATAAAAAATGAATTTTCAATAGATTTTATATAAGGAGCGATTAAAATGTTTTCAAAGGACATAGGTATTGACTTAGGCACAGCAAATTCACTGGTATATTTAAGAGGGGACGGTATCGTTGTTAACGAGCCTTCCGTTGTAACGGTAAACAATGCTACAGGCGAGGTATTGGCTGTCGGTGACGAAGCGAAAGAAATGATAGGCAGAACACCCGGTACAATAACCGCCGTAAGACCTATGAAAGACGGCGTAATAGCAGATTTTGAGGTTACGCAGGTTATGATAAAAAAGCTCATAGAAAAAGCAGTAAAAAGAAATGGCTTTTTCTTTAAACCCATGCTTGTAATCTGTATACCGTCAGGTGTAACAGAGGTAGAAAAACGTGCAGTTGAAGAAGCAGGTATCCAGGCAGGAGCAAAAGAGGTTTATATGGTATATGAACCAATGGCGGCGGCAATAGGCTCAGGCTTACCCGTAGGTGACCCTACAGGAAGTATGATAGTTGATATAGGTGGCGGTACCTGTGAGGTGGCTGTATTGTCACTGGGCGGTATAGTAATCTGTAATTCTCTGAGAGTTGCGGGAGATGCTTTTGATAATGCCATTGTTAACTTTGTTAAAAAAGAATGCAGTCTGCAAATCGGTGACAGAACTGCGGAAGAAATTAAAATCACAATAGGCTCTGCATATCCTTATGAAGACGAAGGATATATGGAGGTAAAGGGCAGAGATATGGTGACAGGTCTGCCAAAGACAGCTAAAATCAGAGCTGACCAAATCCGCGAAGCTTTGTATGAGCCGGTAAATGAAATTATAGAATGTATCAAGATAACTCTGGAAAAAACACCTCCCGAGCTGGCAGCTGATATTATGGAACGCGGTATCATGCTGGCGGGCGGCGGTGCGTTACTTAAAGGCCTGGATAAGATAATTGAGCTTGAAACACATATAGGTGTAAATATTGCACAGGAGCCTCTTAACGGCGTAATACGCGGTATAGGAAAGATAATTGAAGGCGACGACAGAGGCAGACTCCGTAAAGTGCTTGAAACCTCAAAAAGATGAAGCTTTCGGGTACGGATATAATTGTAATATGTCTGATATTGTTGACTTCACTCGGCGGTTATACCTTTGCCGCAGGGAAAAGCGGCGGCAGTAAATCGGCTGTAATTGAGGTGAACGGAGAGGTTTTCGGGAAATATCCTATGACGGAAACCCGCGTGATTGATGTGAAGGGTAAAAATACTGTTGAAATTACTAAGGATTATGTCCGGGTTATTTATGCCGACTGTCCCGATAAATCAGACGTAAATCAAGGAAAAATCAGCGAAGAAGGGCAGGTAATTGTTTGTCTGCCCAATAAAATGCTTGTAAGAATTGAAAATACGAATGGGAATTATGATGCTGTAAGCTCGTGAGGAAGGAATGTAAAAGTGCTTAATGAAATTTTGAAAAGACGGCTTGTGCCTTTTCTGATAATATTGACATTGGTTGTAGCTGCCATAGCAGGAATCAGTGTCTTTATCAATACGGAAGATACCGGTAAAACCAATATGATTACTGATGCGGTAAGTATAGTGGTATCACCTGTACAGGGGGCAATTTCGTGGGTATGCGGAAACATAGCCGCTGTAGGTAATTATTTCGGTGACATAGCCGGATTGAAAAAAGAGAATAAAGAGCTTAAGAAAATGGTGCTGGAGCTTGAACGCGATAATGTGCAGGCAGAAACCCTGAAGCACGAAAACGACAGACTGAGAAGCTTGCTGGACCTCAAAGCCTGGAATCGCGATTATGAGACCATAGCCGCTGATGTTGTGGCAAGAGAATACACGAATTGGGCAGGGGTACTTAAGATAAATAAAGGAAGTCTCCACGGAGTTTCTAAAAATGACGTTGTAATGGAAAGCTCAGGACTTGTCGGTTATATTTCGGAGGTAGGCACAACCTGGTCAAAAATAACGACAATACTGTCTGTTGACACCGATGTAAGCTGTCTTTTGCCGCGTACGGGTGAAATTGTTATGATAGAAGGCGGCACGTCTGTGGGTATTAACGGACTGTGCAAAATGACCTTTATTTCTTCTGACAGCACCATAGCCGTAGGCGAAGCAGTAGAAACCTCAGGCGAGGGCGGCATTTATCCTAAAGGAATTTTCGTAGGAAGAATAGAATCTGTATCCGAAGAACAGAACGGGCTTTCAAAAGAAGCCTTTATAAGACCGACGGCAGATTTTAAAAATCTTAAAGAAGTTTTGGTTATAAAAAACAACAATAAATAAAACAACAGAAATTCAGAATGGAGTTTTTTATGGTAGAATGGTTTGTGGGCGGCTCGATTGTAGTTTTTTATCTGATACAGACGGTTATTGCCGATAAGATTGCAATTTTCGGAGTAGCTCCCGATTTGATACTTACCGTGATTATTTGTTACAGCGTGCTTGCAGGAAGGGAAAAGGGCATAATTGCCGCACTTTTTACGGGAATTATTGTAGACCTTTTGTCTGTGGGTATGTTTGGAGTGAATTTACTTACTTATACATACGTAGCGCTTATAGCGGCAATTTTCGGAAACAACTTTTTTGGTAAAAACAGTTTGACAACAGCCTTTATTACCTTTGTACTGAGTATTATGACGGGAATAATCGGTGCTGTAATTATGTATGTTACCAAAACAGATAAAAATATTTTGTTTTTAATATTTGCGGTAGGATTGCCGAGAAGCTTGTATAATTGCATAATATCGGTATTTTACTATGCTTTGATTGATAATATTGCTGTTAAAAGCTATAGGTGACGGAGGTGGTATTTGCGGTGCTGAAAAAGCTTTTTATGCGAAAAAATCTATTAATAATTTTTACAGTAATTTTAGGACTTATACTAACGGTAAAGCTTATTAATCTCCAACTTGTAGGCGGTGAGTATTACAGAGAAATAGCTGAAAGCAGAATGTACAAAACCACAGCAATCAAAGCACCGCGGGGAGAGATTACCGATAGATACGGTAAACCGCTTGTCAGTAATAAAGCGGCTTTCGGAGTTATGATAAATGATGATTTTGATAATGATGATGAGATGAATGAAATTCTCAAAGCGTTGCTTACGGTTATGGAAGAAAACAAAATGGCATATACGGATTTGTTGCCGATTTCCTATGAAGAACCATATGAATTCAAGTTTGACGATACCTTCGGCGCGGAAAGAACCGAAGAAGAATGGAAAAAAGAAAACGATTTTGAAGCCGATATGGATGCAACTGAGGTTTTAGATTTTCTTACAGGTAAATATGAGCTGTGGGGGAAAGGGTTTTCAGAAAAAATGCGAAGAAGACTTGCGGGACTGCGATTTGATATGGAAAACCGTGATTTCGGCGGCAGAAACTCCTTCTTATTAAAAAGCGATATTAGTATTGAGCTTGTATCGAAAATCAAAGAAAATCCCGAGATAACAAAGGGTATTGAAATAATCTCCGAACCGGTAAGACAGTATCCTATGGGAACTATCGCGGCACATATTCTGGGACAGGTTGGTATTATCTATAAAGAAGAATATGAACAGCTTGCCGACAAAGGCTACGGAATGAACGACGTGCTGGGTAAAGACGGGCTGGAAAAATATCTGGAAAGCTATTTAAAAGGCAGAGACGGTCTTGAAAGTATGGAATTTAATATAAACGGCGAAAATGTAGTGCTTTCCCAAAACGAGGAGGCAATACCCGGAAACCGCGCGGTGCTGACTCTTGATGCTAATGTGCAAAAGGCGGCAGAAGAAGGACTGGCGGAAGCCATATCCAATCTGTACCGCGATGGTGCAAGTGATGTTGGAGGCGGTGCGGCGGTGGCTATTGATGTCAACAGCGGTGAGGTGCTGGCGATTGCTTCATATCCTACCTATGACCCCGCAACCTTCAGAAAGGATTATAATAAGCTTTCTGCAGACAGCAAAAAACCTATGTTTAATCGTGCCATCGGAGGAGCTTATCCACCGGGTTCAACCTTTAAACCGCTGACCTCAATAGCAGGCTTACAATCAGGTGCTATAAGCGGAAATGAACATATAGACTGCAATGGTCCCTATGAGGTCTATGCACCTTCATACCGACCGGCGTGCTGGATTTATAATGACTACGGCGGAAAACACGGACCTATCAACGTAGTAAAAGCCCTTGAGGTGTCCTGTAATATCTTTTACTATGAGACAGGCAGACGTGTCGGAATAGAGACCTTGAACGAATACGGAAAAGCCTTTGGCTTAGGTCAGAAAACGGGCATCGAAGTAAGCGGCGAGGAGGAGGGTATTCTGGCAGGTCCCGAATACCGCGAGAAGATAGATGGGATTTGGTATCCGGGAGATACCATTGCGGCGGCTATAGGACAGTCGGATAACGCATTTACACCCATACAGATGGCAAATTATGCCGCAACCATCGCCAACGGAGGAACAAGATATAAACCTCATCTGGTGAAGGAAATCATAAAATATGACGGTAGTGAGATAATAGAAAGCTATGAACCTGAAATTTTAAATGAGATCGAAATTTCAGAGGAAAATCTGAAATTGGTACATCAGGGAATGAGACAGGTATGCACGGAGGGAAGTGCCAAGGTAACCTTTGTTGATGCTCCCTTTGAAGCAGCAGGAAAAACAGGTACGGCGCAGACAAGGCGTGACAGAACACCCCATAGCTGGTTTATTACCTTCGCTCCTTATGATGAACCGCAGATAGCTATAGCGGTTATGGCAGAGCACGGCGGTATAAACGGGTTGGGTAAAAATATATATAACGTGGCAAGAAAAATGTTTGAAGCCTATTTCTATAATACGGCGGAGGAAAAACAGATAAATGATTATACATTAATTGAATAAGAGAGGATGTAAGATATGGATTGCATACAGTTAAAGGGAGTAAGAGACGGTGTTAAAATTGTGGTATCAACAACCGCAAAACAACCGGCAATAACAGTGGAGCTGGAAGAGAAATTGAAACAGACGAAAGAGCTGTTTCAGATGAAATCTGAGATAACAGCTTATGTTGAAGGTCCTACTCTCGGCTATAGTGATAAAATTGCGATGCAAAAGATTATTTATAAGGTCTTGGGCGAGAATGTTCTTATTATGTTTGAACAGAAAAAAACAGTAATAAACCCTGAAACAGTATTCTATATGGGAACGCTCCGTTCGGGTCAGAACGTAACCTCAAACGGTCATCTTATAATTAAAGGTGACGTAAACCCCGGTGCAGAGGTGACTGCGGCGGGAAACGTGGTGGTGTTGGGGTCCCTTAAAGGAATAGTTCACGCAGGCAGTGAGGGTAACCGTGATGCTATAGTTGCGGCAATGCAGCTTAATCCTACACAAATCAGAATTGCCGATATTATAACCCGCTCTCCCGATGATGCGCAGGAAGCTCCCGAACCTGAATATGCGTATATTAAGGACGACAGGATTTACATTGATTTGTTAATTAAAAAATAATTTCATTTTGGGTATAGACAAATTGAAATAATTGTGCTATAATGTATTTATGATGTCAAAAAAATCTTATATATAAATTAAGGGTGTGAAAGAAATGAGTAAAGTAATCGTAGTGACCTCAGGTAAAGGTGGGGTTGGTAAAACTACTACAACAGCAAATATTGGTACGGCTCTTGCAATGGCAGGCTATAAGGTTGTATTGCTTGATGCTGATATAGGTCTCAGAAATCTTGACCTTATAATGGGTCTGGAAAACCGTGTGGTTTATGACCTGGTAAATGTAATTGAAGGCAAATGCAGGCTGAAACAGGCACTTATCAAAGACAAACGCCAGAAGGAGCTTTATATGCTTCCTGCGGCACAGACAAGAGATAAGGATGCCGTAAGCGGTGAACAGATGAAACAGCTTTGTGATGAGCTCAGAGAAGAATTTGACTACATATTGATAGATTGTCCTGCAGGTATTGAACAAGGCTTTAAAAATGCCATTGCAGGTGCAGATGAGGCTATTGTCGTTACAACTCCCGAGGTATCGGCAGTTCGTGATGCGGACAGAATTATAGGGCTTCTTGAAGCAAATGAAATAAGAGAACCCAGACTCATTGTAAACAGAGTCAGAGTAGATATGGTAAAACAGGGTAATATGATGAATGTTGAAGATATTGTAGAGCTGCTCGCAATTAATCTTTTGGGAGTAGTTCCCGATGATGAGGATATTATCATAACCTCCAACAAGGGTGAACCTGCGGCGATGAACATAAAATCACGCACAGGTATGGCGTATAAGAATATTGCCCTGAGATTACAGGGTCAGCAGGTACCTTTAATGTCGCTTGAAGAGGATTCCTTCTTCGGTAAATTTATGAACCTGTTTCGTAAAAAGTAATTGGAGGTGTCGAGATAATGTTTGAAAATATTGTAAGTTTCTTCTCACGCCAGAAATCAGGTAATGTTGCTAAGGACAGAATGCAGGTTCTCCTGGCAATAGACCGTCAGAAGACATCGGTAGTTTCAGAGGATGTTATATTGAAAATAAGAGAAGAGATAATGCAGGTAATAAGCAAATATCTTGAAATAGATATGGAAGCCTTGGATGTCAAGGTTGAAAGAACAACTGATGAAAGTGGCAGAGTTATGTCGGCAGTTGTAGCAAATGTGCCTATAAATAAAATGGTAAAATAATTAAGCAAGGGATTGAATAATATGAATATTGCTTTAATAGCACATGACAAGAAAAAAGAGCTTATGGTACAGTTCTGTATAGCATATAAAGGCATACTTGAAAAACATAATCTTTGTGCCACAGGAACAACGGGCGGTCTGGTTGCGGAAGCAACGGGGCTGAAGGTACATCGTTTTCTGTCGGGCCCGCAGGGTGGTGACCAGCAAATTGGTGCAAGAATAGCCTTCAATGAAATAGATATGGTATTGTTTTTCCGTGACCCGTTGACGGCACAACCCCACGAACCTGATGTATCGGCGCTTCTCAGATTGGCGGATGTCCATAATGTACCGCTTGCAACCAATGTTGCCACAGCTGAGGTGCTTATACTTGGTCTTGACAGGGGCGATTTGGCTTGGCGTGAAATCGTAAATCCTAAAGCAGGAACCGGGATTTCTTAATAATTCAAATAAAAAGGCGGCAAGGTAGACCAAAATCAATGTTGGTTTTGGTATACCTTGTTTGTGTCTTTTGAGGTATATTTTTAAAACAACGAAATTTATTTTTTTATCAAGGAGAGTTATATGAAACGTCAGAAATTATCAGAGAGAATTCTTCCGCCTTACACTAAAGGTGAGGAAATTTTCAATATGGTATCTCATATCGTAGGAGGAGCAGTAGGAATTACTGTGGTAACCCTTTGTGTTATTTTTGCCGCCATAAACGGAAATGTCTACGGCGTTATCAGTGGTGCAATTTACGGGGCATCTATGGTGATTTTATACACTATGTCAAGCATATACCACGGTCTGCATGCAGAACTGATGGCAAAAAAGGTGTTTCAGATTATTGACCATTGCTCCATTTTTCTGTTGATAGCAGGTACCTATACCCCTATCGCACTTTGTCCTCTGCGGGAATATTCTGCTCCGCTGGGCTGGGTAATATTCGGCGTAATCTGGGGGATGGCGACACTGGGAATAGTCCTAAACTCCATAGACATCAAAGCCTTCAGAAAATTCTCTGCCGTGTGCTATCTGGTGATGGGCTGGTGTATAATAATCGCCGCTAAACCTACGGCACTTATGCTGGGAACAGGCGGTACGGTACTCCTTGTGGCAGGAGGAATAGCCTATACCATAGGTGCGATTTTTTATTATCTTATGAAAAAGAAAAAATATATGCACTCGGTTTTCCATATTTTCGTCCTGGCAGGAAGCATACTGCATTTTTTCTGTATTTTGTTTTATATAATGCTACGCTAACTTTATCGGCAGCTGCAGCAGAAAACGAAGCACACTTCTGCATAGTTACGGGAAATATTGCGATTGTCTGTGAAAGGAAGAAAACTATGAAAAAATTATTGGCTTTGATGTTTGTTATTATCAGTATTCTTACAAACGTCCACGGCGCGACCGCAGAGGCGAAATCAGAATATATGTCGGAAGAGGATGCAAGATATTTCCTGGCGTTTATCTACAACGCCGGCGCAGACCACGTTACAAGAGAAGCACTTGCGGACGATATATATTATAAAATGCTTACGGGAGGATACAGTAATGACCCTACCTATGAGCTGGCGGCAAAAGCGGCGTTTTTATCTCACATGGATGCGAGAATTATAGACACCCTTGAAAAAGCAAATGTTGCGGTAAACACATCAAGAGATTATTTGCTGGAATATTTTTCGGATAATATTGACGAGGACGCAACGGGTCTTGTAACCAAAATTTATAGAGAAAACGTAGAAAAAAGCATATTTGAGCTGTGCGGCGGCGAGGAAGTCCTCGGGCTTGTCGGTACGATTACGGACGTAGTTGAAAACCCCGACAAGTATCTGGATGATGTTAAAGCAATATCAAGTGCATTTGCTTATGCTTACGGACAAAACGTAGCAAGTCTTTACACATATTTTGATGTGGCACTCAGTAATGTATATCTTAAAAGTACAGAAGGTGCCTATGAAATTGCTATGGCATACACGGTGATGGCGCTGAAAGACAGCAATTTTATGAGCTTCGCGGCAAAACTGATACCGGGAATATCCTCTTGGGAGGAATGGATTGATAAAATGGATTATTGGGCGGAATTTGCCTATAATATGAAGGGCGAGGTTGTGGCAGATAACAGCTCGGATTTTAAGCTGGTAGTGTATCATCCCAACTGTGACGACCTTAAAAACAAGGTTTTGTGGTATACGGGAGGACAGCTCTATGCTCCCGAAATGGAAAGGGAAGGATATATACTTCGTGGCTGGTATTTTGACGAGAAATGCACGATAGGACCTGTAACAAACGACTATGTACCTATTGAGGATGTAGTTTATCTCTATGCAAAATGGGAGCCCAGATATTATACCATCACCTTTAAATCCAGCTGTGATGAGGTGCAGGATTACACCTATGAGCTTGACAGGTTAAATGTTAATTGGTATGAACCCGTTATGAACCGCGACGGTTATATTTTTAACGGCTGGTATTGGGATTCGGCGTGTGAAAAACCGGTAGAGGGTGAGTTTGAGGTGACGGGCAACATGACCTTTTACGCGGGCTGGGTGTGCCAGTACAGATATACGATTTCCAACAAAAAAGCAACGATTTATGATGTAGCACATTGGAAAAAAGACGAAAACGGCAACGACATTACTGATTTGGTAATTCCCGAAAAGGTAGGCGGTTGTCCCGTTGCAGCTGTGGAGTTCGACTTCTATTCAAAAGCTATCAGCGGCATAACCTTCCCCAAAAGCGTGACAACGGTTAAGGAGTGGTCGTTCACTTGGTTTACAGAGCTTAAAAAGGTTATATTAAACGATGGAATAACCGTAATTGAAGAAGGCGCCTTTGCAAGAAGCTCAAAAATTGAAACAGTAAGCTTTGGAAAAAATCTGAAAACAATAGGTTATGAAGCTTTCACAAGCTGTGGCGCTTTGACGGAAATTGACTTACCGGAGGGCTTGGTTTCTATAGACAGCTACGCCTTTTCAAACTGCGGAATATCAGAGCTTGACCTGCCGGATTCTGTGACTATGGTAGGGAATGGTGCTTTCAGCGGTTGCGAAAATTTAAAAAATGTTACAATAGGAAAAGGTTTGGCAGATATAAGCGAAACAATCTTTGAAGGCTGTGATGCTCTTGAATGTATAACAGTATCAGCTGATAATCCGAAATACACCACCGTTGACGGAGTATTATACAGTAAGGATATGACAGTTCTTTATAAATATCCGGCGGCAAAGGCAGGAACAAGCTTTAAGCTTCCCGGAACGGTAACAAAGATTGCAGCATATGCCTTTGAAGGCTGCAACGTGCTTGAAAGTATTGATATTTCAAAGGTAAAAATAATAGAAAACGAGGCTTTTTCAAATTTCAAAAGCTTAAAAACCATTGATATTTCTGATATTACCTGTTTGGGTGAGGAAGCCTTTTGCGGATGCGGTGGACTGAAATCTGTAGATATTCCCACAGCATTAGAAGGATTGAACAGAGGGACATTCTCCGAATGTACGGCACTTGAAACAGTTGTAATTCCGAATAACATAAAATTTATTGGAGATGATTGTTTTAGTGGTTGTAGTGCCATAACATCCATCAGCATACCTGAAAGTGTTACGGAAATAGGTGAATTTGCCTTCAGCGGTTGCACAAATCTTAAAAGCATAGAGCTTCCATCGCAGATTAAAAGTATAACCCCTGGAATGTTCAACTACTGTATAAGCCTTGAAGAGATAGAAATTCCGCAAAATGCAGCATGTATAGAATACTGTGCTTTTAACGGATGCAGAAAATTAAAAACTATAGATATACCGAAAAATGTGACTGAGATACAATTCCAGGCGTTCAGCAATTGTAGCGGACTTGAAAAAATTGTCATACCTGACGGTGTGAGCTATATTTTTAATGATACCTTTTACGGCTGTGATTCCCTGAAGAAAATTGTCCTTCCGGCAAGCATTAACGGTATTGATAGCTATAATTTTGAAACAACGTCCACCCTTACTGAGGTTTATTTTAAAGGAACAAAAGATGAATGGGCTTCGGTATATATTGATTCCTACGGCAATGATTATTTAAGCAATGCGGAAATAATCTGTGATGTCAAAGTTGTGGCAGAGTTTGCGAATCTTAAATCGGAAAAAGGCGAGATATGCGGTGAAATAGTCTATGACTGCATTACGGAAGATACGGACGTTTTGGTGGCACTTTTCTGCGGAGAAAATTTTGAAAAGATTGCCAAATTAAAGGCGAAAAGCGGAGATGAAAAAACGGAGCTTTTAATTGAAGGCGAAGAAAATAAAAGCTATGATATAAAGGCGTTTTTCTGGGATTTTTCTACTCTGCGTCCGAAGGGTAAGTGTATAGAAACAAAATAAAGGGAGAACCAAAATGAAAAAAATAATTTATTTTATAGTTATTGTTGCGATAATTTCCGCTGTATTTGCGATTTGCGGTAACCGAAACAAAAACAGAGGAGATTTATGGGAAAATGCAACATATATGGAAAATACTCAGCTCGGCGAAGGGGAAGGGTATTTTGATTTAAAGGTAACCGCAGGCGAAAAAAACCTGACCTTTCGTGTTAAAACCGACCGTAAAACCGTAGGAGAAGCCTTAGAGGAAGTTAAGCTTATTTCGGGCGAGAAGGGGGCGTACGGACTTTACGTCAAAAAGGTTAACGGAATAATTGCCGACTATAACACGACAAAAAGCTATTGGTCTTTCTACAAGGACGGCGAATATTCACAGACGGGTATAGACAAAACGGAGTTTGAAAACGGAGATACCTTTGAACTTGTGTATACAGAAGCATAATAAATTGCACTTTGCAGAGCTAATAAGGTGGTGGCTATGGTTAAGAAGATAATTTTATTTATATTGACAGTCGGATGGATGATGACCATATTTGCTTTGTCGGGGCAGGAGGCAAATGAATCGTCTGTGCTGAGCCGTGGAGTAGTACAAAAAATAATTGATAATATACCGGTTATAAAAAATTATTCTCCGGAGAAAAAAGCTGAGATTTGTGACGAAATTCACGGACTTGTGAGAAAAATTGCTCATTTTGGTCTTTATTTGATACTGGGAATATTGGTATATCTGTTGTGCATAGAATTCGGGCTTCGGCACGCTTTTTGGATAGCCGCTTTGATTTGTATGCTTTATGCGGCGACTGATGAAACTCATCAACTCTTTGTCGCAGGCAGGTCGGGCGAGATTTCTGATGTCTGCATTGATACTTCGGGGGCAGTTTGCGGTATTATTTTGGTAAAACTGTTTAAATGTTTTGCCAAAAAATATACCTTTTTGACAAAAAACACATAAACCCTTTACATTTTGTAGTTTTTGTGATAAAATAATAAAAAAACAAAAGAAATGGGGTATGTTATATGGATCCGATTTATGTAGGATGGTTATCAATCATTCCTCCGCTTATTGCAATTGGTCTGGCACTGATTACAAAAGAGGTAATTTCGTCATTGCTGATAGGTATTTTATCAGGAACTCTGATTTATACAGTTGGCACAGGCGGAAATTTCATTGTAGGTACTGTTGAAAATGCCTTTGCACTTATGGCAAACAGAGTGGATATTAATATTTTGCTGTTTTTGGCATTGCTGGGTGCTTTAGTCGCTGTAATGAACAAAGCAGGCGGCTCAAGAGCTTACGGTAAGTGGGCTTCAAAGAAGCTGAAAACAAAAGAATCGTCATCACTTGCTACAGCCTTACTAGGTATGTTGATTTTTATTGATGATTATTTTAACTGTTTAACAGTTGGTACGGTTATGAAGCCGGTTACGGACAAGCACAGAGTTTCCCGTGTTAAGCTGGCATATATTATTGATGCGACAGCCGCACCGGTATGTATTATAGCACCTATTTCGAGCTGGGCGGCGGCTGTAGGCTCAAACCTCAGCGTAACAGGTCAGTTTGATAGCGATTTGGCGGCTTTTATAGCTACAATTCCTTATAACTTATATGCAATATTGTCCATACTGATGGTTATTATTCTTTGTTGCACAAAGATGGATTTCGGTCCTATGGCTAAAGCCGAAGCAATAGCGGCGGCAACGGGTGACATCGGTGCTGTTGATACAAAAATTGAAGAAGATGCGGACATATCCGATAAAGGTTCGGTTTGGGATATGATTGTACCCGTTATAGCACTTATAGTATTCTCAATTCTTGCAATGCTTCATAACGGCGGATATTGGGGTGAAGACCCTGCATATCATACAATAGCGGCGGCGTTTGGTAACTGTTCAGCTTCTCCTGCGCTGGTTGTGGGAGGATTTGCAGGTCTTTTGGTAGCTTTTATTATGTATGTACCGCGTAAGGTTGTTAAGTTCCGCAACTTTATGGATGGCATTACGGAAGGTATAAAATCTATGGTACCTGCTGATATAATCTTGGTTTTGGCGTGGACAATCAGCGGTGTTTGCCGTGACCTTTTAGGTACAGGCGAATTTGTTGCAGGCGTAGTTGCAGGTAGCAGCTTCCCTGTATTCTTAATACCTGCCATCGTATTTATAATAGCGGCATTCCTTTCCTTTTCAATGGGAACAGCGTGGGGTACCTTCGGTATACTCATTCCTATTATAGTTCCTGTTTGTATGGAAATTGCACCGGGACTTATGATTGTTGCTCTTTCTGCAACTCTGGCAGGTAGCGTATTCGGCGACCATTGCTCACCGATTTCCGATACTACAATCCTTGCTTCAACGGGAGCAGGGTGTGACCATATTCAACACGTATCCACTCAGCTTCCTTATGCCCTTACAACAGCAGCATGCTGTTTCATAGGTTATATAATAGCGGGTTTAACGGGCGGAAACGTATGGATAACACTCGGAACTTCAATAGTATTGCTTATAGTGGCAATATTTGTTCTTAATAAAATTACAGTTAAAAAAGAAAAGGCACAGGCATAATAAAAAAAGCATCAGCCGATTTAATCTGTTGATGCTTTTTTAAGAATACCATTTTGAAGGAAGTATAAAAATGTACGCAAATTATCATACCCACACATATCTTTGTAACCACGCAAGAGGAGAAATGGAGGACTATGTTTTAGAGGCAATTAAAAACGGACTTAAAATACTCGGTTTTTCAGACCATTCACCGTTGCCGTTTTCCAATGGATTTGACGGTTCATACCATAGAATGAAACCTGAGGAAACACAAATATATGTGGAAAAGCTTCTGGAGATGAAGGAGAAATATAAAGAGCAAATAGAAATTTTAATAGGCTATGAGGCAGAATATTATCCCGATGAATTTGAAAATCTTATAAACCATATTGAAAAATATCACTATGATTATCTGATTTTAGGTCAGCATTTTACAAATAATGAATATGACGGCGTATACTGTGCTGCTCCTTGTGATGAGGAACAATTCCTTAAGTATGTAAATCAGGTTATTGAAGGGATAGGTACAAAAAAATTTCTGTATATAGCTCATCCTGATGTGGTATGCTACAACGATGATATTGAGTTATATAAATCGGAGATGCTGAAACTTTGTCAGGCGGCAAAAGAGGCGGATATGCCGCTGGAATTTAATCTTTTAGGATTGGTTGACGGTCGCCACTATCCGCAAAAAGAGTTTTGGGAAATAGCCGCCGAGGCAGGCAATAAGGTAATTATGGGTTGCGATGCCCACGAAGCCAGATATGTTGGCAATAGCGAAGTGGAAGAAAAGGCACTTGCCCTTATGAAGGAATATAATATTAAACCTATAAAAAAATTAGAACTGTAAAATTTATTTTAATCGGGTCTATATCTGCATATAGACCCGATTATGTCGTTCAGGAATTTTATATTTTCACACTTTTGTTCTGTGACAGAAGGTACAAATATCGTTCTGTTACAGGCTTTTTAAAAATTTTCTCTGCAGCTTCACCGTAGATTTTAAGCTGTGTTTCGTAGGAGGCTTTTGCAGCCTCCGAAAGAAATTTGTCGGTTTTAAAATCAACTAAAATCAAATTCCCCTTTTCTTCAAACAACAAATCTATGATACCCTGCACCAAAACCGTATCCTCACCGAAGGAATTATCGCTGAAAAGAGAGTCGGCCTTACATTGAATATTGAAGGCGGCTTCACGCAGAACAAAATCGGATTTTTTCAGCCTTTCGCCGAGAGGAGACGTGAAAAACTTGCAGATTGATTTAATATTTACCGCTTTAGTCTCAGCTTCGGTCAACAGCTGTCTGTCGCAAAGACGGGCCGTTGTTGCTTCGACATCCTTTTCGGTAATATCCTTTATGGGAAGCTCTTTCAAAACCAAGTGATTTATGATACCTGCCTGAGTGGGAGTGATAACTTCATCTGTCATAAAAGATGGTCGCTCTTTTAAAGGTAAGTTATAATATTTTATACTCGCGGCATCATCAAAGCTGTATTTCCGTTTAAGCTCGCTTACAGAGAATTTTGTAGGTAATTTCGAGGAATTTGAGTGAGGATATTTATATTCCAGCACAGATGAGGGATCAAAATCCGACACGCCGTCTACAGAAGCTGCGGTCGGGATTTCAGGGACGACAGCTTCAGCAAGCTGAGGGGTTTTCAATATCCATTTGTCTCCCATTGAAGGATAGAGCCAGTCCAGAAAGGATTTTGCCGCAGAGGTGTATGAAGCAGGGAAAATATCGAGCCCTGAAAGCGGCTTGTATTTTTTCGACAGCTTTTCAAAATCTTTAACAGCAGCGGTACAAATCAGCTTTTTCTTTGCTCGCGTCAATGCAACATAAAGAATACGCATTTCCTCGGAAATATTTTCAATATGGATTTTTTCTGCCAGGGCATATTTTATCAGAAGAGGATATTTGAGCTTTTTATTAAAATCAATACCTGTTGCACCGAACCCGAGTTGATGGTGCGTCAGTAATACCCCTTCGCTGTCTTTGGTGTTAAACTGACCGTTTGTGCCGCAGAGAAATACTACAGGGAAGCCTAAACCTTTGGATTTATGGATGGTCATTATCCGCACTACATCGCTGGTTTCTGACAGGGTCTTAGCTTCGCTTTTGCCACCTTCCGATGCAGTAAGCTTGCCGATGTGAGTAACAAAACTGAATAAATCCTTAAATCCGCTGTCTCTGAATCCGCGGGCTTCTTCCACCAAAAGGTCAAGGTTTTTACAGCGTAAATCACCGCCGGGAAGTGTCAGGGCAAAGCTACGCAGACCTGTCTCACGTAAAATATATTCGCAAAACTCATCTATGGTATAGGATATGGACATATCCCGCCAGTTATTTAGTTTCTGCAGAAAGCTTCTGCAACTTGCGGCAAGGTCGTCTTCGCCGAGAGAATAGTCGCAAAGTGCCGAATAATATGCTCCGCTGTTTGCTGAACGGATTTTAAGCAAATCCTCTTCCGTAAAGGAGAAAAGAGGACTTCGCAAAAGCCCTGCAAGAGGAATATCCTGCATAGGATTGTCGCAAACCCTGAGAAGTGATATGAAAATACGTATTTCAAGGTTTTCGTAATAATTACTGCCGCCGTCCGTATAATAAGGGATGTTTTTTAATTTAAACTCATTTTCAAAAACGGGGCTCCTGTTTTTAAGTCCACGCAGTAAAATGACAATATCCTTATATTGAACACCCTCGCTATGTAGCTCCGTAATCCGCTGAGCTACGTAACGGGCCTCAGCTTCAATAGAGGAAGCGGCATCAATGTCATCGGGATTTATTATGACAAGCTCGCACTTATCCTCATCAGAAATTGCGGCTGGTTTATCCTCGCTGTAATACAGCTTTTCATCATCACCGTAGTCAACTTCACCCACATAAAGGCTCATAGTACGGGTGAAAACATTGTTAATACCTTCAATGATTCCACGACTGCTTCTGAAATTTTTGTTGAGACATATTTTCCGTGTAATACCTTCATCACATAAGCTGTAGGTATCGGATTTTTTCATAAATATAGAGGGGTCAGAATGGCGGAACCTGTATATGCTTTGCTTTACATCACCAACCATAAACATATTGCAGGGTACACCGTTAATTCGCCGTACTATATAAGAAAACAGCTCTTCCTGAGTAGGATTACAGTCCTGATATTCATCAACGAAAATATGGCTGTATCTTTTTTGAAGTGATTTAGCAAGTCCGTTTTCGCTGTCACGAAGAAGGCTGAGAGATAAATGCTCAAAGTCATTAAAATCTATGATAGCTTTTTCGCGTTTTCGGCGAGTATAGATTTCGTCCAGAGTCAGAATACTATCACGAAGACAGCTTAAAAGTCCGTGCATTTTATTCATATCGGCGACTGTGGAGGCGGAGTCAAAGGTAGCGATTATACTTAAAACTGCATTGAATTTCTTTTTAATTGCTTCGCGGCGATCCTGGAATTCTTTAACCGTTTCTTTATCGTCATCTTTACCCGAACGGGCAGTTGTATATTTAAAATCTCTGACGAAACGGTTTAAAATATCCCATTCCCCTTGCGTCAGACTAAGTATATGTTCGATATTTTCAATATCGGTGCTGTAGGCATCGTAAAAAGAATTAAGACCCGCATTCCTCGCATCCTCGGCAAGGAAGCGGTATTGGTCCAAATACCCGGACAACCTGACAAAATAAGCAGATTTCAGCACGTCAAGCCAGGGGTGGTTATCTATGCTATCTGAAATATTATATTCTTCAACCTGTCTGCAAAGCCAATCTTTGTAGTCGGGAAAGGATAAAATAAACTTATATATTTTGCATATCTCCTCTGCAAGACGGTCATCATTACCTGCGGTAAGATAGATGCAAAGTGAAGAGAAAAACGGATTTTCGCTGTACATCTTTTCAAGCATATCCTCCGCCGAAGCAGAAAGAAGAAGCCCTGATTCCTTGTCGCCGTCAATTCTGAAAGCAGGGTCAAGGTCAAGAAGATGAAAATTATTTTTAATCAGCTCCAAACAAAAAGCATGAATTGTAGTGATGCTTGCTTTTCCCATAAGTGCCAGCTGTCGGTTAAGGTGACGTCTCAAAAAATCTGAAATATTTTCACTCAGCTTTTTTGAAATATTTTCAGAAATTCGCGTTTTCATTTCCGCTGCCGCAGCATTGGTGAAGGTCACAACCAACAAACTGTCAACGGAAACAGGATTTTTTTCATCAATCAAAAGCTGTAACACACGCTCGGTTAAAACAGCGGTTTTTCCGCTTCCTGCGGCGGCTGAAATCAGCAGATTACAGCCTCTTGCTTCTATAGCACGTTTTTGGTCGGCAGTAAATTCAGGCATCGGTTTTTCCCTCCTTTTTCACAAAATCCATAATATCGGGGATGGCGGGCAGGTCATCAAAATTACCGCCGCAACGCTGTTCAAAATGACATAGGTCACGGTATTCGCAGTAGTCACAGCCTGTTTTTCCATCGTGACTGCGATAGGGTTTTATAGGAATTTTACCTTTTATAAGCTCGCTGCTTAAGCTTCTCAGAGTTTTGTGCAGGATTTTTCGCATACCTGCAAAGGTATCAAAATCCGCAACTTGAGAGTTTTGATGAAAGTTACCATCATTTTTTATTCGGACAGGCAGGGATTTAAGGGTGCTGTCCATAGCGTAAGCAACAGCGGTATCCTTTATAATCAAGCCGGAAAGCTTGTGCTGACTCTCTAAAGCGGCAGCGATTTTTTCATCACTCATATCGGAACTTCCTTTTATCAGAGAGTCGTGGAGTCTGAAATATAAAACACCTGCCGGCTGTGCGTTTTCTAAATCGCAGAGTCGGTCGAGATATACGGCAAGCTGTAAATCCAGACCGTAATAGGTGCGGGTCATATCAAAGCTTTTTTTGCCCGATTTATAATCTATGATACGTAAAAATTTCCTGCCGCTGTTGTCGGTATAAACATCGGCACGATCAATTTTGCCTCGCAGTTTGATTTTTTTACCGCCCACGTCCAGGGTGAGAGGCGTATATTTTTTGTTATCATCAAAGGAAATTTCATAGCCTAAGGGAACAAATTTCCCTGCTTTTAAATGCTGAGCTATATACATCACCGAGGTTAAAAGATTTTCACGAAGTCTCAGGAGCAGGAAATGACGGCGAGCAGATTTATAGTCAAAAAGCTCTTCAATCTCAGTGATTTTTTCGTCAACAAGACGGTTAACCTGACGGGTCAGGTAATCGTCGTCGGCTGTCTGCCAGCTGAGTCCGCTGTTTTCCATAGCGACTGAAAGCTGTTCCAGAACCTCGTGCATAAGGCTTCCCGTATCAGCGAAATCAAGCTTATCTGTTTTCCTGTCCAAAAGCTTCAGTCCGTAGCCGGCATAATAGGCAAAAGGACATTTGCGGTAAAGCTCCAGACGGGAAATACTAAGCTTTATATCGCTCTCAGGGAAGAGTAAGGAAATATCCTCTATCGGCGAGGCATTGGGCGTGAAGTTAATACCCTTCTCAAATAATTTATATCTGTCATTCCAGAGATGAGAATTCTCAAACCACCTTCCCACATTGTACCACAGAGGGTCAATAGAAACGCCTTCACGTGCGAGTCGCATATTTTCGGCATAAGTAAGGAATGCAGGAAGGGGAGCTGTCAGCTTTTCCACACCGTCACGGCCACGGCTGATAATGTTATCCTCCAAAGGAATTTCGAGAGCTTTATTCAGCTTTGAAATTACATCTGACGGATGACGCGCCGTACCGTTTACATCTGATATGGGATAGGTAACATATAAAAGCTCGCGGGGCTTGCCCATGAGATTATAAATAACGAAATCCTCGCTGAAAGCCCGGGTTACGGTATCGTGAGCAAGCACAATATTGCTGTCACGTAAAATTAATCTGTCGCTGTCGTTTAAAATACCTTCGTCAGTCATAATCTGCGGATATACACCTTCGTTAGTACCGAAAACAAATAGAACGGGAGAAGCAACGCAGTCAAGAGGGTCGCATACGTTTACGCTGTCAACGGTTGTGGGAATAACGCTGAGCTCGTGAGTGGAAAGTCCGGTTACGAGAATTTCAAGAAATTCGTCATTGGTAACGGGCTTATCGCCCAAAAGCTCAACGATTTCTTCGAGAGTAGAAATAAATATATTCCATACCTGACTGTAGTAAGCAGAGGCAGCGGCATCTAAGGTGTTAAATCTTAAAATCTTTTCGTTTATGCGGTCATAAAGAGCTATTTCCTCAGTAAACCGAAAAAGTGCTTCTGCCTTGTGGCGAAGAGTGTATGCCTTTGTAAGAGAGACCTTTAAATTTGCAAGAGGTGTTGCAACCTTGTTTTTAATATGGTTGATTTCCGTCAGCAAATCTTCGCCTTTACCCGTAATTTCAGGGGTATATTTCCAGGCCTTTTCGGAAATCCACGCACTACCTCTGATACCTGTCGCCAAAATGTAGTTTTCAAGCAAATCAAGCTCGTGGGAGGTAATTCCCGAAAAGCCTGATTTCAGATATGAGAACATAGCTTCATAGCTGAAATTCTTAAGTATGGCTTCTAAGGCATCAAGAATTGCATATACGGCAGGCTGTGCCGTTGCATTTAGGGACTCTGAAATAAATACGGGAATGCCATGGTCGGCAAATATACGTTTTATTATACCGCTGTAACGAGTGCTGTCACGGGAAACTACGGTAACATCGCTGAATCTGTATTTTCCGCTTTGTACCAGCTTTAGAATTTTCTCTGCCGCAAAGGTAACCTCGTCATAGTTGTTGTTAAAAACAGCAAGCTTTATATTCTCGCTTTCAAAAGGCTTGTAGCTTTTATGCGCAAAGGCGAGAGTCAGATTGCTGAATTCGTAGGTTTTGTAGATTTCTTTTTTATGGATAAACCGTAGCTCGGAAATCTTTGACAAAGCTTCGATAGTACGTTTCTGGTCAAAAAACACATCGGTGTCGTCTGTATACTGCAAACCGTCACAATCCAAGGTAATATATATACCTTTACAGCACGAGGAAAGTGCTTCAATTATTTTAAGCTCGCAGGGAATAAAACACGAAAAGCCGTCAAAAATATAGGTAGTATCGGCAAAAGCCCACGGATTTTCTTTTATCAGCGAAGCTAAGATTTCAGACTCATCATCGGCTGTGGCATATTTTTCACCTAAAATCTCGTTATAGGCGGAATACAGCAGGGAAAGGTCGTCTAATTTATTCTTAAGCTGAACATCATCGGTTGCGACACTTTGAAGCATTTTATCGGTAATTCCGTAATTTTTAAACTCACTGATAAGGGAAGATGCAACCTCGGCAAATCCGCGGTAACCGGCGGATTTTGAAAGCACCTTGAACTCCTTTTGCAGTTTTTTGCAAAGATAGCTTAAGATTATAGCTTTTCCGCCTTCGGTCAGAAGGGTACGACCCTTCATCCCAAAGGAAGAAACCATATTGAAAAACATTCTCTTAAAGGTAGTAACCTCAACTGCAGATGAGGAAACAGCACCAAATTTTTCCGTTATCATTTTTTCCGAGATGTATGACATAGGCTCGGGAACAACGTAACAAGCAGGAAAAGCTTTGTTTGCAATTTCCATACACAGGTCGGTTTTTCCACTGCCTGACAGACCGTAGATTACAGTTATCATAATCGGTCATTCCTTTCTCTTATAGTCGTTTCAAAAAGGTCGTATTTGCATATTCGCGGAACCTTTCAAAACGATTTTCTTCAATGGCGTTGCGAATCTGCTCCATAAGACTGTTATAGAAATGCAGATTGTGAAGAACGCAAAGTCGCATACCAAGCATTTCACCTGCTTTCAGAAGATGACGTATATAAGCCCTTGAATAGTTGCGACAAGCAGGACAGTCACAGTCAGGGTCAATGGGAAGGGGATCTGTTTGGTATTTTTGATTTAAGATGTGCATATATCCCTTTTGGGTGAAAATCGAACCGTGCCTTGCGTTTCGGCTGGGCATTACACAGTCGAAAAAGTCAATACCGCGATATACGGCTTCAACAATATTAAGAGGTGTGCCTACGCCCATTAAATATCGGGGTCTGTCCTCAGGCATAAAGGGTTCAACCGCATCTATAACCTCGTACATTTCCTCGGCAGTTTCGCCTACGGCAAGACCACCGATGGCATAACCGGGCAAATCAAGCTTTGCAATATCCTTCATATGACTGATACGAAGCTCGGGGTAGGTTCCACCTTGGTTTATACCGAACAGAAGCTGATTTTTATTAATAGTAGTATCTGAAGCATTGAGTCTTATCATTTCTGCTTTGCAACGCTCAAGCCAGCGTGTTGTACGGTCTATGGAATCTTTAACGTATTCGTATGGTGACGGATTTTCAATACATTCGTCAAAAGCCATAGCTATGGTAGAGGCAAGATTGGACTGAATTTGCATACTTTCCTCAGGACCCATAAAAATTTTCTTCCCGTCAACGTGAGAGGAAAAATAAACACCCTCCTCTTTAATTTTGCGAAGGGGCGAAAGGGAAAAAACCTGAAATCCGCCGCTATCGGTTAAAATGGGCTTGTCCCAGTTCATAAATTTGTGAAGACCACCCATAGCACGGATTACATTATCACCGGGTCGAACGTGGAGATGGTAGGTATTGGAAAGCTCAATCTGGCATCTTACGTCCTTTAAATCCATAGACGAAATACCGCCTTTTACGGTAGCAGAGGTTCCCACATTCATAAAAACGGGGGTCTGAACTGTGCCGTGTACGGTAGTAAATTCACCCCTTCTTGCCCGTCCTTCTTTATTGATAAGTTTAAACATAAATATCCTCCAAAAATTAAAATTTATTCCATACTATATATTTTAACATTAATTTTATAAAATTTCAATATATTTGAGAAAAAAGTATTGATTTTTTATTTTCGGTATTGTATAATATTAATGTAAGACAAAAAAGAGGCGATTTAATGTTTGATGCAAACGCGAAAAAATATGCGGTGCTGGGGCATCCCGTAGGACATAGTCTGTCACCGCTTATACAAAATACTTTATTCAAAATTTCTGATTATAACGGCGTATATACGGCGTTTGACGTACCACCGGAAAACCTTGAAGAAATTTTAATATTTTTAACAAAATATTTTCACGGGTTTAACTGTACAATACCTCTTAAGGAAAAAATAATTCCCTATCTGGACGAAATAAGCGACAGGGCAGAGTGGTGCGGCAGTGTAAACACCGTTAAGGTGGAAAACGGCAGGCTTTGCGGCTATAGTACAGACGGTCTCGGTATGCTGGGAGCCTTAAAATCAGCCGGGATTTCCATTAATAAGAAAAAAGTGTTGATTTCAGGCTCGGGCGGAGTTGCAAGAGTGGCTCTTTTTGAGGCATTGAATGAAAACGCCTCCGTCACTATAGCGGCAAGAAACAGCGTGAAAGCGGAAAAGCTTAAATCCGATGCCGAAAGGGAAATGGGCGTATCGGTAAACACCTGCAATATTGATGGCGTTAAAGGTGAATATGACGTTTTGCTTCAATGTACTCCTGTCGGAATGTTCCCGGATATGGATAAAATGCCCGTATCAAAGGAGGTAATCAATAATGTCGGAGCCGCTTTTGATACTATATACAGCCCACGTGATACTATGCTTATAAAGACCTTTAAGGAGCAAGGGAAAAAAGCTGTCGGCGGAATAGATATGTTAATTCTTCAGGCAGTAGCGGCGCAGGAAATCTGGCGAGACGAAGAAATTGAAGAAGCTACGGTCATAAGGCTTAAAGAGGAGCTTGGATTATGAAAAATATAATTCTCATAGGATTTATGGGTTGCGGAAAAACTACCGTAGGGAAAATTCTTTCCAAAAAACTTGGTTTAAAATTTATTGATACGGATGAGGAAACAGAAAAATCTGCAGGAATGACTATATCCCGTATTTTTGAAGAATTTGGCGAAAACAGGTTCCGCGATATTGAGACGGAAATTCTTGAAAAAGTATGCGCAGGGGAAAACCGTTTAATTTCTACAGGCGGCGGAATTATACTTCGTGAGAAAAATATTGAGATTATGAAAAGCGGTAAGGTGTACTTTTTAAATACACCTATGGAGATAGTAGAAAAAAGGCTTGCGGGGAATACCACGAGACCGCTTGCGGCAGGGGGCTTAGACAGGCTCAGAAAGCTCCACGCAGAAAGACTTGAAAAGTATCTCTCGGCGGCGGATGCCGTAATTGATTCTCTTGATAAAGAAGAGATATGCGACAGGATAATTAGATTACATAAAGGAGGAAATTAAGATGTTTTCGGTGAAGCTTGGAACTATAGTTGACGATATGATGCTGGAAAAAATATATTTTACGGAGGAAATGCGTGAAATAGAGGTAAAAAGTGCCGATATTAACAGACCCGGACTTCAGCTTATCGGATGCTTTGAATATTTTGATGTAAGCCGAATAGAAATAATCGGTAAGGTGGAAATGGCGTATCTTGAAAAATTATCTCACGAGGAATGCGCAAAGAGTATGGACGTGCTTTTTTCAAAGAAGTTCCCTGCAGCTATTATTACGAGAAATATGGAGCCGTTACCGGAAATGATTGATGCGGCAAAAAAATATGAAGTGCCGATTTTAAGAACAGATGAGGTTACAAGCCGTTTTATGAGCGAAATCATTAGAAAGCTTAATATATGGCTGGCACCGAGAATAACCCGTCACGGCGTTTTGGTGGAGGTTTACGGCGAAGGACTTTTGATTTTGGGCGAAAGCGGAGTGGGTAAGAGCGAAGCCGCTATAGAGCTGTTGAAGCGTGGCCATCGTCTTGTAGCGGACGATGCCGTAGAAATTAAGAAGGTATCAAACCAGAGTCTTGTAGGCTCGTCACCCGATATAATCCGTCACTTTATTGAGCTTCGCGGTATAGGTATAGTTAACGTGCGTAACATATTCGGTATGGGTGCTGTCAAGGATACGGAAAAGATTGATTTGATTGTACACCTTGAGCATTGGAAAAATGGCGTGGAATATGACCGTCTGGGAATTGACGATACCTATACGGATATACTCGGAATTAATGTGCCGTCCCTTACAATTCCTGTCCGTCAGGGCAGAAATCTTGCGGTAATTATGGAGGTTGCAGCAATGAATAACAGACAAAAAAGAATGGGGTTTAATGCGGCGCAGGAGCTGAATCAGCGTATAACTAACGGAATGACGGGCGAAGGCGCTATCTGAGAAAGGAAATTAAAATGGAATTTATAGCAGATTTGCATACACATACCGTTGCAAGTACCCATGCCTATTCAACGGTAACGGAAATAGCAAAAGCGGCAGAGGAAAAGGGACTTTGTGCTGTGGGAATTACCGATCACGGTCCTGATACGCCCGATTCACCACATATTTATCATTTTTTGAATATGGAGGTGCTTCCAAAAAAAATCGGGAATGTTACTGTTTTGAAGGGTATGGAAGCTAATGTTCTTGATAATACGGGAAAAACTGATGTAGACGATTATCCTGAGGTTATAAACACCCTTGATTTGATTATTGCATCTATGCATTATCCTGCTTTAAAATTCGGACTTGGAGCAGAATATTATACAGGTGCGTGGCTGAATGTCATAAAAAAACCCTATATAGATATTTTGGGTCATTTGGGAGACGAAAGATTTTTCTGTGATTATGAGAGAATAATAAAAGCGGCGACAGAAGCGGGAAAGGTAATTGAAATTAACAATAATTCATTTAAAATCAGACCCGGTGCGGCAGAAAACTGTCTTGAAATCGCAAAGCTGTGCGTAAAATATGATTGCAGGGTTTGTGTAAACTCCGATGCACATTATCACGGCGGAGTGGCTAAATTTTCAGCGGCAGAGGAGCTTGTACGAAGAGTAGAAATACCAAAGAAAAATATAATTAACGCTTCCGTTAAAAATCTGTCAGATTATTTTAACGGACGAAAAGGCAGAAATAAAATAGTTTTTTAATTTATATATATGTAATATATGGAAAGAGGAAAAAATGTTTATTGGAATTGATTTAGGCGGCACAAATATAGCGGTAGGTCTTGTGAGCGAGGATGGAAAGATTATTTACAAGGAGTCCGTTCCTACAAGAGCAGGAAGACCCAATGATGAGATTATAAAAGATATGGCGATGCTTGCCAAAAGGGTAATAAAAGAAGGGGGCTGCAGCGAGAGGGATATTAAATCCGTCGGTATAGGAAGTCCCGGTAGCTGTGACGATAAAAATGGTGTGGTGATATATGCCAATAACCTTCATTTTAACAATGTACCCTTAAGAAAAGAAATGCAGAAGTATTTTGATAAGCCTGTATATATCGGCAATGATGCCAACGTAGC